>JACRNX010000045.1 GCA_016214755.1 Candidatus Falkowiibacteriota bacterium | reverse complement strand
TTCGCCCCGAAGGGCGGCTAAGGCAATATTGGCCTTTTGCTTTGGTGAATAGTGTTTCATATATACCCATTATACCTGCCCGCCTGGCGGCGGGCAAAATCCACCAAATAGGTCTGTCTGAATTTATGGGTACATTATATAGTTTATAGAGTGATTTTGAAATTTGTTTAGGATTTCGAATTTATGATTTCGGATTTGTTTAGAAATTAGGATTTAGAATTTCGATATTCAGATTTAGAGTTTAGTTTTGGCACTTAGACATTCTTACATATGTTCATCCTTATTTTCATCACCGGACTGTGCGTCGGCAGTTTTTTGAATGTAATAATCCTTCGACTCGGCTCAGGACAAGTTTGCCGATTGCCGGAAAAACGCTCTATCGTCCGCGGCCGCTCGGCGTGCCCGCGGTGTAAAGAGCCGATTCTGTGGTATGATTTAATTCCGCTGATGAGTTTTTTCATTTTAAAAACACGCTGCCGCCATTGCCGCGAAAAAATTTCTTGGCAATATCCGTTGATTGAATTGGCGACCGGGCTGGCGTTCGTTTTACTTGCCCTATATCATCAAGTCAACGTCAATCCCGTCAATCCATTTTTTTATCGCGACATTGTTTTCTTCTCCGCATTGATAATTATTTTCGTGACAGATTTAAAATGCTTTTTGATTTTCGACGCGGTGGTTATTCCGATGATGGCGTTCGCGTTTTTGGCGAACGTGTTTGTATTTGGCACAGCGTCTAATTACGTTGATGTTGTTTTTAATTTAATTTTCGCGGCCGCTGTCGGCGCTGCTTTTTTCCTTGCCCAATATCTGTTATCAAAAGGAAAATGGCTCGGCGCGGGCGACATCCGGCTCGGCCTGCTGATGGGTTTGATGCTTGGTTGGCCGAATGTCTTAGCCGCGATTTTTATCGCTTATATTTTTGGCGCAATCGCCAGTATTATTTTGTTGTTGTTCAAAATAAAAAAAATGAAAAGCCAAGTGCCGCTCGGCGTTTTTTTGTCGCTTTCAACCATGGTTATGTTGATTTACGGAAATAAAATAATTGATTGGTACGTGGGTTTAATGAAAAATTAAAAGTGAAAAATGTAAAACCAATAATTGCTACAAATTACGAATCACGACAAATGTTACAAATAAATGACCTCATTGCGCGTCCCTCATCGCGCGTTGCGTGTTATCTTTATATTGATTTTTTGATTTCTTGATTTTTTGCCCCTGTGCTTCAGTGCTTCTATGTTTCAGTGCTTTTTTATATAATCAGTATATCAGTATAATCAGTAATCATTTATAGTTCCCCCTTAAATATATGAAAAAGGGATTCACGATAATAGAGCTCCTCGTTTCCATCGCTATTGTGGCGACGATTACCGCGTTGGGCGTAATGACATTCACGAATTACAACGAAGAAAAGCAATTGAAAAACGTGGCCGTCGAGCTGGCGGGAAAAATCGGAGAAATCCGTTTGCGCGCGTTTTCCGGTCAGAAGGTTGAGGGCGCGGTACCGAAATATTTTGGCCTTCAAGTCGAAGGCGACCAAGCGTCTTATTCGCTTTTCGCTGATTTCGCCGGCGATTGCTGGTTTGACGCCAGCGATATTTTGATTGAAAAAATAATGTTGCCGTCAAAAGTTTTATTTCAAGCGATTCCCGGACAAAAGGTTTGCTATAAAACGAATGAAGCGATGAATTTCGTCTGCTCAACGAGCGGCTGCGACAAAGACCAGCAGCAGATTTTTTATCTGGCGGCGGAAAGCGGCGGCGCGAGCAAGAAGGTGATTGTTGATTTTCAGAATGGAATGGCGAGGGTGGAGGAATAATGAAATAAAGCGCGATTATTTTGTTGGCCAATTAATTGCAAAAAAGCAAATATTGTATATATATTTTTGAGACGATTTGCTTCGCAAGACCTACTTTTTGTAACCAAAAAGTAGGCAAAAAGTTTCGGGGTGGCAAATTCGCTATCTCATTATAGGTTGTTCTGTTTGCTTGCCTCGACGCTCAGTTGCCACCCCGAACCCCATGGTGCGTTTAAAATGTTGATAGCGTTAAGAAAAATGCAAACAATTCTGATCAATTTATTTTTTATATTTTTAAATGAAAGCGAACGGCGGACAAACATTAGTGGAGGCGATTGTGGCCATAGCGATTATCGGCGTCGCGCTTTTGGGTTTTCTTTCACAGTCAACGCATAATTACTCGGCCAGCAATCAATCATTGCGCAGAAATCTGGCGTTGAATTTGGCGCGCGAAGGAATCGAGGTCGTCCGCCATATCCGCGACAGCAACTGGCTCGCGGGATGCCCGGATCCCGACAAAGCCGGCTGTTATTATTGGAACACGGGCTTGTCAGAAGGCGAAGAATATCGCGCGGTCCCAGTTTTTAATGTTGGAGAAAAAAAATGGGAATTAAATTTTCTGAAAAAGTCATTTGACAAATGCGTTCAAAGTAATGAATGCGCATTATATAAATTGAATGGCTTAATGACAGCGGACGCTTCTGGCGAGCCGACTGATTTTTATCGTCAAGTGGAGATTTTACCGATTTGCGAGGACGCGGATGATTGCGGCGGAGACGGCGTCTGCCAAAGCGGCGACCATTGCGGCACGAAACAAATCGGCCTTGACGTCATATCGAAGGTTAGATGGAAAGAGCGCGAAAATTGGGGCAATGTTGTTTTGGAAGATAAATTATTCAACTGGCGATGAAAAAGGGATTTTCTTTAATCGAACTAATCGTCGTGATGGCGCTGTTTCTGACGCTCATGCTTGTTGTTAGCGATATTTTTTTGTCGGTTTCAATGGTTCAGCGGAAGACATTGGCGTATCAGCAGGCGGCGAATGATTTGCAATTCAATCTCGAGCAGATTGTCCAGCAAATCCGTTTAAATAAAATTGATTATGATTATTACGGCGGCGGGCTGTCGAACGCGGTTCAGGAGTTGGCTCTGCGCGGAGCGGACGGCGCCCAGATATTGTTTAAAAAAGTTGACGCTCATTGTCCAGTCGGCGTTTCGTCTTGCGTCGCGCAGACCGCGGACAGCCAAAGTTCGATTATGACCGCGGATAACGTAAATATCGAGAAATTGGAATTCAATATTATGCCAGCGAAGAATCCGTATGATTTCGACAAGACAATGAATAAATTTTCGAGCGACGAACAGCCGATCGTTACTGTTGTGCTTATCGGTAAAACATTAGCGCCAATTAAGGATGATCAAAAGGAAATTTTTTTGCAAACCGCAGTCAGTTCAAGATTCTATGTTCGATAATTTTAAAAATCAGCGAGGCAATGTTTTGATTTACGCCCTGCTTACCATCGCGGCGATTTTGAGCACGTCCATCGTTATTTCGAATTTAGTCCAAAATTCGATCAAGCAAACGAGATTTATCGCCGACGCGCAGGCAGCGTTTTATAACGCCGAGTCAGGCATGGAAAATGCGCTGTATTCAATTCGCAAGAACGATGTTTTGCCGGAGGACGGCGATTGCGGGATTAGCGCGGACTGCGAAGTTGAGACGAGCGAAAAAGAAGTGTCAGAATTAAATTTAAATTTAGCGGCGAACGAAAGCGTTCAATTCGATTTGTTCAACCCCGAGGACAGCGCGCTGACGACCGGCGTTGAGTCAATCGGTTTTCAATGGGACGGCCCGTCCACTTGGCTCGAAGTGTCAGCAATCAGTTGGTTAGCAGGTTCGCCGCTTTCATTGCCGGTCTGGGCGTCGGGGACGGAAATTAAAGATTTACCAGTGCAAAAATTTTTATACAGCGGTGGAGCAGGGATCAGCAATTTCATCAGCCCTGCGAAAAATTATCGCGTGCGAGTGAAAGCGCTTTACGGCGAAGCAAGAAATTTGCGGATTCGCCTGTTCAGCGCCGACGATTTAACCGGCGAACAAAAGCCGTTTCCGAATTTTTTGAAAATCAAAACTATCGGCGATAACGCGGAATCAACGCAGACCATCCGGGCGGAAATGCCGCGCTACGCGCCGCTCTCGGGATTGTTCGATTATGTTTTATTTAGTGAAGAGATCATTAGTAAATGAGTACTTGTGTGACTTTATGAGATTGTCAACAAAATACAAATAATAGATAAATAAATCACAAATAACAAATTACAAATCACAAACAAATCACAAATCCGAAATAACATGCTTCGAGAACACTTCGATAAACTCAGCACAGGCCTCAGCATGACAATAATCTGTCACCCTGAGGCACTCGAAGGGTGAATTTGTAATTTCGAATTTGTTTGCCTGCCCTGTAGCGAACGAAGTTCTGCTACTGGGGTAATTTGGTGCTTGTAATTTGTAATTTATTTTGTAAAACATTATAGCGAGTTGCTGACAATTAGACGGAACGGTACATTTATCAGTAATCAATTATAATCGATTTATGCTTTGGCTCATTTTAATATCGCTGGCGATTTTAATCTTCGCGGTTGAAAACATCCTCGACAAATTTATCGTTGACAAAGAGCTCAAAGACCCATTGCTTTTGACGACGGTTTTTGGATTGGTGCTTTATATTTTTTACGTTATTTTCGCCAGCGTCAGCGGTTCTATTTTATTGCCGATCGGATTAGCGTTTTGGGGAATAATCGCCGGCTTGGCGACAACAGCCGGCGTGGCGCTTTATTATTTCGTGATGCAAAAAGAAGAGGTCTCGACGTTCATCACGATTTTGGCGATTGAGCCGCTAGTGGTCGCCAGCGCTTCTTTCTTTTTGTTTCAAGAGCGATTAAACATTTTGAATTATGCCGGCATTTTGTCAATTATCGCGGGCGTGATTCTGCTTTCGCATGAGAAACGAAAAACAACGGTCAAAAATCATTTATTGGCGTTGACATTTCTCACCATAACGTTGTTCAGCGTCAGAAATTTAATATTTAAATACGCGGCCAACGAAGGCGCTGGCAATGCCGTGTTTTTCTGGTTCGGTTTGGGCGGCCTTTTGGTGTCAACCATTCTTTTGGCGCTGCACCATCCGCGTATCAGGGCAAAGGCGCGAGCAGGAACGAAGCACGTGGCGATCATCGCCGTCTTGTCCGCCATCGGCCTTTTCTTTTTCACCAAAGCCATCGCGATTGGTTCGGTTTCTTTAACCATCGCTTTATTTTCCGCCAAACCTTTGGTAGTATTGATATTGGTAGTGGGATTAAGTTCGTTCTGGCCGAAGATTGTCCGAGAAAGATTAAGCCGCCTTGAGTTAATAAAAAAAATCAGCGCCGCGATTTTGATTGTCATCGGTTGCGCGTTGATTGTTTTGTAAGAAGGGACGAGCAAAAAGAAAATAGAAAGTAGAATCTAGAAAGTAGAAGTTTGTTAGAGAACACTTTCCGTATTTGCCCCTTTTATTCTAGATTCTATTTTCTAGATTCTAAATTCTTGTTTTTATATTTTTATATTTTTAAGGTTATATGGACAGAAAAACCGCCAAACAGCGTTTGGAAAAATTGAAAAACGAAATGCGCGAAGTGGATTACGCGTATTATGTTTTGGATAAGCCGATAATGTCGGACGCGGCGCGGGACAGTTTGAAAGACGAAGTGGAAGCGATTGAGCGGCAATTTCCTGATTTAGTGTCGCCGGATTCGCCGACGCAGAGAATCGGCGGCAAGGTTTCAGGCAAGTTCAAAAAAGTCAAACACGATATTCCAAAATATTCATTGGATGATGTTTTCAGTTACGACGAAATACGGGAGTTCGACGAACGGATAAAGCGATTTTTAAAATTGCCGGCCGATGAAAAAGTTGAATATACCTGCGAACTTAAAATTGACGGCTTGAACATGTCTTTTCATTATCAAAAAGGTTTGTTTGAAAAAGCCATCACCCGCGGCGACGGCGTTTTCGGCGAAGATGTGTCGCACACGGTCCGAACAATAAAGAGTTTGCCGCTCCGCCTGCGCCAGCCGCTTGACATTGAGGTCGGCGGCGAGGTGTATATGCCGATTAGAAGTTTCGAGAAACTGAACGCGGTAGCGAAAGCGCAGGACAGTCAAATTTTCGCCAATCCCCGGAACGCCGCCGCTGGTTCTGTTCGTCAATTAGACCCGAAAGTCAGCGCCAGCCGCGATTTGGATATTTTCTGCTGGGCGATTTATAACGAGGAAGGCGTGAAGACGCAAATTGAAATGTTAGAGAGGATGCAACAAATCGGACTGCGCGTTAATCCGTATTTTAGAAAAATTGAGGGCGTGAAAGAAGCGGTAAAATATTGCGAGCACTGGTTGAAAAAACGGGAAACGCTGGCGTACGAAATTGACGGCGTGGCCATCAAGGTTAATCGTCTTGACTGGCAAAAACGTTTGGGCCGCGCGGCCAAGTACGTCCGTTGGGCCTGCGCTTACAAATTTCCGGCGGAAGAAGCGACCACGGTCGTCGAGGATATTGTTTGGCAGGTCGGCCGCACCGGCGCCTTGACGCCGGTCGCTCATTTGAAGCCAACGCGAGTGGCGGGTTCCATTGTCCGGCGCGCGACTTTGCATAATATTGATGAATTAAAACGCAAGGACGTCAGAATCAATGACACGGTGATTATTCGTAAGGCCGGCGACGTGATTCCGGAAATAGTGCGGCCGCTTTTGAAAATGAGAAGCGGCGATGAGCGAAAAGTCGAGGCGCCGCGGGTCTGTCCAATCTGCCGTTCAGCGGTTAAACGCGAAGAAGGTGAAGCGGCGATTTATTGCGCGAACGAAAAATGCTTCGCGCAGGAGCGTGAACGTTTAATCCATTTTGTTTCAAAGGCCGGTTTTAATATAATCGGTCTGGGCGATAAAATCGTCGAGCAATTGATGAATGAGGGATTATTGCGGGACGGGGCGGATATTTTTGAACTTAATGCCGCTGATTTGGAGCCGCTCGCGCGGTTCGCGGAAAAATCAGCGGAGAATTTAATCAAAGCGATTGAAAACAGCAAACAGGTTCAGTTGGATAAATTGATTTTCGCGCTGGGAATCCGCCACGTCGGCGAAGAAACAGCTGGTCTGCTCGCCGTTCATTTTTCGGCGAAGACAATCAGCGAGTTCATCGAAAAAATTATTAATCAATCAGTTGAGGATTTTAATGATATTGAAAGCATTGGCGAAAAAGTGGCGAACGCTGTTCGTGAATATTTTCAGAATAAGGAAAACATCGCTTTGCTTAAAAAGTTAGAAAAATCAGGCGTCGGTTTGGCGCGCCCTGCTGTTATTAAAGAAATAACTAAAGCGACGGGGAAAACTTTCGTTCTGACGGGAACGTTAAAATCGCTGTCGCGCGACGAAGCTAAACAGATGATTAAGCAAGCTGGCGCGCGAGTCAGTTCAACGGTCAGTTCGAAGACAGACTATGTCGTGGCCGGCGCGTCGCCGGGAACTAAATTGACGAAAGCGGAAGGATTGAAACTAAAAATTATCAGCGAAGACGAATTTTTAAATTTATGCCCCCACTTTGCCAGCAAATAAAAACAGAATACGAGCAACTGCAAGCTTTAAAAGAGCAGTTAGTTTTGGAGTACGAAAAAGTGAAGGACTCGGACGACATGAATGATTGGTCTGTCGTCAAAAAACTGCAAACCGAGTGGGAGCATGCTTGCGCCAATCTTGAAAAGAAACTTTATGTTTCCGTCGAAAGAGCGCGCGAGTTGCTCGGCGAAAAAAACGTGTTTGGCCAAGAAGAAGTGGAAAGAATTTGGGGTGTGCGAATGGAAGAAGTTCCGGAAATTCCGTTCAGTGAAGCTGAGCTTAGAGAGTGTAAGGACACCCCATATTCTCGTATTGGTTTGTCCGCTTTCGATTCTCGAAATTCGCGGTAAAGTTTTTAGCGATCTTAGCGAACAGATTCTGTTTTATAGTGAAAAATGGTACGACAATGAATCCTTTGCCAATAATCGCGGAAAAGTTGGATGGCATCTGGTCCGCAAGACACCGGTCGAAAATTCAACTGACAAGACGTGGGACGAACAGCAGGCTCTTCTCGCCAAGAACGAGGAGATGCCGACTGCCCTTGTGATGGTCTACACAATCATCAGCCATTTTTTGGCCACCGGCGAACGGCTGTTCGAGAATGTCTATGTTTGTTGTTCGGATATGATTTCGGGCGGCTGCCGTGTTTGCGTCGGTGACTTTAATGCTGGCGGTCTGTCTGTCGTCGACTATAAAAACACCGACCACGGCCTCATCAGTATCGCCGCCTCGCGCCTGCCTGAAAAATTGTAATTCGTCCCTTCGACCCCGCATTCTGCGGGGCTCAGGGTGACGGGGGGAACGTGTCAGAAGTCGGCATTTTTCTAACTTCCCATTTCTAACTTCTCACTTCTCAAATTGAAAAGACCGCGACGAGACGCGGTCTTCTTTGAAAAGTTGTCCGGTGAAAACGTACAGGAACGAAGCCGCCAAAGGCGGCCGGCTATTCTCCGCTTTGGCCGAATGGCGCGAGAAGTCGTTCCTGTTTCCCCAATTGACCAAGATTAGCAACGGCCCTTTAGTTCTGGTTACAGGCCGCTCTTGCCGTTTGCTAACCGGCTGGATGTCTTGCAAGCGGAAATTCTCAACAAAAGGCGCCCCTTCGGGCTTGAGCAGGCGATGAAAATTTCCGTTTTCAAAGATGGGTTCATCCATTTGGCAATGTCCCACGCTTCCACCGGATAGTTTTATTGTATAATGATGTTAAAATTTGTCAAATGAATTTGTTTTTTAATTTTTCCGATGTTATAATGGCAATATAAAAAATAGGTTTAATAGTAAATAAATTAGGATAGAATCGTCGTTTTGGGTTATAATTAAGAGATAAATTAACTATTCTAATTTTATGCCCAAAAAAAGTGCAGACTGTGTGGTTCATATCACGTAGTAAAAGACGGGAAAACTCAATATGGTAAGCAGCTCTTTCGATGCCAGACCTGTAGCTG
>JACRNX010000031.1 GCA_016214755.1 Candidatus Falkowiibacteriota bacterium | reverse complement strand
CCTCGAAATATTTTATGAAGGAAGTAACGTCGGAATTTATGTGCCAGATATAATTGTGAACAATAAAATAATTATTGAGATTAAATGCAAACCATTTTTACATAAAGACGATATTAGCCAATTTTGGAATTATTTAAAAAATTCTAACTATAAAGTCGGATATCTCGTGAACTTTGGTAGATCAGATGGCGTCGAGTTTGTTAGACGTGTATATGATATTGCCAGAAAGGTTTAGCGAGTTTCGCGTGATGTTTCGCATAATTTCGCGTTTATGAAATACGGAATTATCGGCGGCAGCGGGTTAGATGACCCGCGGCTCATTCAAGATTATCAAGAGCTCGAAGTTGACACGCCGTTCGGCCGGCCGTCGAGCAAATTTACTGTCGGAAAAATCGGCGGCCAAGATGTTGTCATTCTCGCGCGGCATGGTAAAGAACATTCGATCATGCCGTCAAAAGTGCCGTATCGCGCCAATATCTGGGCGTTGAAAGAACAGGGTTGCACGCATATTTTGGCGACCACAGCGTGTGGTTCGTTGAAAGAAGACATAAAACCCGGTGATTTTGTTTTCCCTGATCAATTTATTGACTGGACAAAGTGCCGTCCAACAACTTTTTTTGAAGATACGGACTTCACCCAAGCGTCATCTGGCATGAAAGTCGTCCACACGCCAATGGCCGAACCATTTAACGCTGTTTTGCGCGATAAACTGATAGCGGCGGCTGAAAAGTTCGATCTCAAGCATCACAAAAAAGGGACGATAATCACTATTGAAGGTCCGCGTTTTTCAACAAAAGCTGAAAGTCATTTATTCCGTTCTTTTGGAGCAGACGTTATTAACATGTCCACTGTTCCAGAAGTGATTTTGGCGAATGAGCTGAATATCCCGTATCAAGCAATCGCCATGGCGACTGATTATGATTGCTGGCGAGCAGAGGAAGAAGCGGTAACGTGGGAGAAAATTGTAAAAAGAATGCGAGAAAACGCGGACAAAGTGAAGCAATTGATAATACAAATTATTCAAATTTGAGGAAAATATCGTTATATTCAAATATTGCGGGAACAAATTATTTTGTTCCTTTTTTATTTTAAAAAGTTATCCACAGATTGCACTTTGACCCCTTTTGACCCCTTTTGACCTTGTGATAAAATAGAGTTAATTAAAATAAAAATTAAAGCTATGGAAATTCAGCCAAATGAAGTTTATACCGCGGAAGAAGCGCAGGAAATTCTTAAAATAAGTAAAAGTACAATGAAGCGCCTGGTTAAAAATGGTTTGATAAAGGCCAATAAAATAGGCGGCAGATACCGAATCTTAGGAAAAGATTTATTGCACACGATTTCTCCGGCGATTGAATCAAGAACAGTTAATTTTTATTTAAAAATTAAGAAAAAAATCAAGGAAAAAGTTGAAGATTGGTAGATTTCTCATTTATGAAAATATTAGTCACTATTCACCCGTTTGGAGAAAAGGGGCGGGAGCCGCAAAAGTTACTCCGTGATTTTGACGTTAGTTACAATGAACAAAAGCGGAAATATAATCAGGAGGAATTTAAAGCCGTCTTAGCAAAAACTAATCCTGACATTGTTATCGCCGGAACAGAGAAATATGACGCCGAGACATTGGATTTATGCCCAAATTTGAAAATGCTCTCAAGAGCTGGGGTCGGCGTTGATGGCATTGACCTCGCTGAATGCAAAAGACGCGGCATTGTCGTCACTTATACGCCGGCAGCGTCAACCAACGCGGTCGCGGAATTGGTAATTTGTCAAATGATCAACGCCTTGCGCAATGTCCAATATGTCAGCAAAATATGGGACAGATATATCGGCGGGTCACTTAATCAAAGCGTGGTCGGTGTTTTCGGCTGTGGCCGCATCGGCAAATCAGTTATTGAAAAACTGCGTGGATTTAAACCTAAAAAAATTCTTATTAATGATATTGATACTAGTCAAATGCAGGATTTGACGGATTGTGTTCCCGCCAGCAAGGATGAGATATTGTCTAACGCTGATATTATTACGTTCCACATTCCGTTAGTAGAACCAGGATTGAACCCGACTTACGATAATCATGGTTTTATTTCCCGCGTCGATCTCGATAAATGCAAATCAACGGCCATCATAGTAAACGCGGCTCGCGGCGGCATAATTGATGAAGCGGCGCTATTTGAATGGTTGAAAAAAAATTCTGAAGCCAAAGCAGTCATTGACACCTATGTTTTCGAGCCATACGACGGCGCGTTGCTCGCGCTCCCAAATGTTTTCCTCACGCCGCACCTTGGCAGTTGCACCGCAGAGTCGCGTTTAGCGATGGAAACTGGCGCTGTTAAAGAAGTTTTAAATTTTATAAATAACGAAAAATTATCAAATTGTTTAGTCGGTCAGAATTTATTTGCCTCGACAAAGGACAGCGCGAGCGAATCCGTGAAAGCCGCGAATTTCTTTCCGTCGCATGATGTGGTTAGCGAGAAGAGACGAATTGCCGTTATCGGTTTGGGGTATGTTGGTTTGCCGTTAGCCGTTGAATTTGGGAAACTCCAGCCGATTATCGGATTTGATATTCAAGAATCAAGAATAAAAGAATTAAACAATTATTTTGACCGTACGAAAGAATTGAATGAAACGGAATTACGAAGCGCGCAAATAAAATATACGTCCGACCCGAGTGAATTAAGAACCGCAAATTTCATAATTGTCGCCGTGCCAACGCCAATTGATATTTACAAAAAGCCAGATTTATCTCCGATAATAAGCGCGTCAGAAATAATCGGAAAGAATTTAACCAAGGGAGCGATTATTGTGTTTGAATCAACGGTTTATCCGGGCGTCACGGAAAATATTTGCGGGCCGATCATTGAAAAGCAGTCGGGATTGAAGCGGAGCGTTGATTTCAAATTGGGTTATTCGCCCGAGAGGACAAATCCTGGTGACAAAAATCACACGATTTCATCGGTTGTTAAAATTGTGTCCGGAGAAGATCAAGAAGCGCTGAATACTATTTCAGAGACCTATTTGACAATCTGTAAAGGCGGCATATATAAAACAAAGGACATAAAAACCGCGGAAGCGGCGAAAGTGATTGAAAATGTTCAGCGCGATTTGAATATCGCCATCGTGAACGAATTAACTTTGATATTTCACAAACTCGGCATCAAGCCAAAAGAGGTTTTCAAGGCGGCCGGGACAAAATGGAATTTTCATCATTATGAGCCGGGTTTGGTCGGCGGACATTGCATAGGCGTTGATCCGTTTTATTTAACGTATTTGGCGGAAAGCATCGGTTATATTCCTCAAGTAATTCTGGCCGGCCGCCGCGTTAATGATTATATGCCGATTTACGCGGCCGAGCTGACAGTCAAAGGATTGATTGAGGCGGGTAAGCCGGTTTTAAATTCCAAAGTGTTGATTCTGGGATTGACTTTTAAAGAAAATGTTTGCGACACGCGCAATTCAAAAGTCAAGGACATAATAAAAACATTGAAAGAGTATGGCGTTTGCGTTTACGCGCATGACCCGATGCTGTCAATTGATGAAGTTAAAGAATTTAACGCTATCGATGTTCAGAGTTTGGACAGCGCCAATAATTTCGACGCCGTGGCGTTATGTGTTCCTCATGAACCATTTAAACAATTGACAATTGAACGGATAAGCGGCTTCATGTCCGGCAAACCGGTGATTGTTGATATAAAAGGAATGCTTAACGGGGCTGAAATTGATAACAGCCGCTTTATATACAAATATTTTTAGATGCGAATTAAGAAAATTATAATTTTGTCGCACATATTAAACGCGGAGACACCGCTTTACAGCGGCGCGATGGATCTTAATTTTCAAAAAAGAAAATCAATCAATAACAATGATTCATGCAACACGATGCATTGGTCATTCCCGAATCACGCGGGAACGCACGTGGACGTACCAAAGCATTTCATTGACGACGCGAAGACAGTGGCTGATTACATCGCCAAAGAATGGTTTTTTGAAAAGATACGCGTGTTGGACATTAATTTAGATGGAGAAGCAAAAATTATTGATAAAAATGACATTGAACGCGTTGATGATTGTGAATTATTGCTGATTCGCACTGGATTTGAAAAATTGCGCGCGGCTGAAACGTATTGGCGGCGATCGCCGGGATTGCATTCTGATATTGCCAACGCGTTGATTAAAGATTGCCCCTCTTTGCGCGCCGTTGGAATAGATTTCATTTCCGTTTCCAGTCCGCTTGACAGGCAATTGGGAAGAGCGGCGCACAAAGCGTTTTTGGAAAAAAACATTTTATTGATTGAAGATATGAAATTAGCGCAGATTGAAATTGCGCCTGATCTGATAATTGTTTCTCCGATAAGAGTTGAAGAAGCGGACGCGTCGCCTTGCACTGTGTTTGGCATTTATTTCTGACAATATATGGACAAAATATACGATTATCAATGTTATTTGTTTGATTTTGACGGCGTAATCGTTGACACGGTTGAAATCAAAGCGCAAGCGTTCGCGGAAATATATCGTCCGTGCGGCGATAACGTCGTAGAACAAATTTTGGCTCATCATCGGGCGAACGGCGGCGCGAGCCGAATTGAAAAATTTCGTTATTATCATCAAAAGTTTTTAAATAAGCGAATAAATGATTCGGACATGCGCGCGTTATCAGAAAAGTTTTCCGCATATAGTTTTAAAAAAATTTTAATCGCGCCATTGGTCAGGGGCGCGGAGGAATTTTTAAATAATCTTCGCCAGTTAGATAAAAAAATATTCATCGTGTCTAGCGCGCCTGAAGAAGAAATCAAAAAAGTAATTTTGAAAAAGCAATTGAAAAAACACTTTTGCGGCATAAAAGGCGCGCCGCTGTCAAAACATGAAAATATAAATCAGATCCGAGATAAATACAATTTTGACGCGGCTGCTTGCGTTTTTTTCGGAGACGCGGCCGAGGACCAGCGCGCGGCGGAATCGCATAATATCAAATTCGTGCCAATCAATTATTTTGATAAAAGCTGCGGTTATCCCGACTTTCGCGCTTTAATTGACGCGCAAAACCAAACTTAATAAATAATTACAAAAAAATGCTTGACCATAAGGTCGTACTAATAACCGGCGGGACCGGTTCGTTCGGACAAAAATTCACGGAAATTGTCCTGTCCAAGTATCGCCCGAAGAAACTCATTATCTTCAGCCGCGACGAAATGAAACAGTATGAAATGGCGGAAAAATTCAAACACGCTGACGTGAGATTTTTCATCGGCGACATCCGCGATCCGGAAAGATTGCATCGCGCCTTTGATGATGTTGACATTGTGATTCACGCGGCGGCTTTTAAAATAGTTCCAACCGCGGAATATAATCCGTTTGAAGCGGTTAGGACAAATATAATCGGCACGCAAAATGTAATTAACGCCGCCATTGATAAAAATGTTGAAAAGGTTATCGCCATCAGCACTGACAAAGCGGCGAGTCCGGTGAATTTGTATGGCGCGACGAAATTGTGCGCTGAAAAGATATTCATCGCGGCCAATAAATTTTGTCCAAACAGAACGATGTTCAGCGTCGTACGCTATGGCAATGTGTTCGGTTCGCGCGGCAGCGTGATTCCATTTTTTCACGAATGTAAAATGCAAGGATTGCCCATTCCCGTGACTGACGTTAGAATGACGCGATTTTGGATACAATTGGAGCAAGGAGTTGAATTTGTGATTAATTGTTTGGGCATGATGAGCGGAGGAGAGGTTTTCGTGCCTAAATTGTCGAGCATGCGCGTCGTTGATCTCGCCAAAGCGATCGCGCCTAATTCGGAAATTAAAATCACGGGCATAAGACCGGGCGAGAAATTGCACGAGACGCTTGTGACCGCGGATGACGCGAGATACACGTTTGAAAAAGCAGATCGGTTCGTTATGAGGCCGTTGGCGGCTCATTTCGGTCCGGTTGCCAATGATGAAAAATCTTTGCCCGAAGATTTTGAGGGATATCACAGCAACAATAACGATCGCTGGCTTTCTGATGAAGAATTGAGGCATATTATTTACAAATACGAAAATGGACAAAATAATACCGTACGGCAAACAATTTATTGATAATTCGGATGTTAATTTCGCGATTGAAGTTATCCGTTCAGATTGGCTGACCCAAGGGCCAAGGGTTAAAGAATTTGAAAACGCGTTCGCTGAATATTGCGGCGTAAAATTCGCGATTGCGGTCTCATCGGGCACGGCGGCGCTCCATCTCGCCGCGTTAGCCGCTGGTTTCGAGTATGGCGACGAAGCGATTACCACGCCGATCAGTTTTGTCGCGACCGCGAATTGCCTTTTATACGTCGGCGCTAAGCCGATATTCGCTGATATTGATTATAATAATATAAATATTGACCCGAAGCAGATTCAAAACAAAATCACTGAAAAAACCAAAGCGGTTATTCCTGTCCATTTTGCTGGATTGCCCGCTGATTTGCCCAGCATTTATGAAACCGCCCAAAAGAATAAATTAATCGTGATTGAAGACGCTTGCCACGCGCTGGGCGCGGATTATTTCGCGGACGGGAAATGGCATAAAGTCGGCAGTTGCGAACATTCAGACATGGCGGTGTTTAGTTTTCATCCGGTGAAACTCATGACAACCGGTGAGGGTGGAATGATTACAACCAATGGTGAAAAATTATATGAAAAATTATGCGCGCTGCGCAGTCACGGTATTTATAAAGATGAGGAGACAGCGGCTGAAGGCGCTTGGTGCTATGATATGCGCGAATTGGGATTCAATTATCGGTTAACTGATTTTCAGTGCGCGCTGGGCATTTCCCAATTAAAAAAAGTCGGATTGTTTTTAAATAGACGGCGGATGATAGCCGAACGATATAATGAGGCCTTTGCAGAATTACAGCCTAGAATAAAATTGCCGTTTTATGATTTAGGCAAATACAATCCGGCTTGGCATCTTTATATATTGCGTTTGGCCGATGATTATTTAATCAGCAAGCGCCGCCAAATTTTTGACGAATTGCATGAGAAAAATATAAAAGTGCAAATTCATTATCGTCCGATCAATCGCAATTCGTATTACCAAAAATTAGGTTATGACGCTGAAAAATATATTAACGCCGACCGATATTATTCTGAATGCGTTAGCTTGCCGATTTATTATTCATTGACTGACGATGAGCAAGGTTATTTGATTGAGAATGTGAAATCAATAATAAAAAAGTTTTGTTAATTTTATGAATGTTGAATTCATCGCCGAAGTTTCAAGCAATCACAGCCAGAATCTCGGCCGCTGTCTGGAATTTATCCAAATCGCGAAAAAAATCGGCTGCGACGGCGTTAAATTCCAATTATTTAAAATTGACGAACTTTTCGCGTCCGAGATATTGGCCACAAGCGAGGAGCATCGCAGCCGGAAAAAATGGGAATTGCCCGTTGAATTTATTCCAAAATTGGCTGATGAATGCCACGGGTTGGGATTGAAATTCGCCTGCACGCCGTTTTATCAGAAAGCAGTGGATATTCTCGCGCCTTATGTTGATTATTTTAAAATCGCGTCATACGAAATTCTTTGGGAGGGATTGTTGAAAAAATGCGCGTGGACAGGAAAACCGATTAAACTCGCGACAGGAATGGCCAATACTGAAGAAGTGGCTAAGGCAGTTAATATTTTAAAAAAATCCGACGCCAAAGAAATCACCTTGTACCATTGCGTGTCCAGTTATCCCGCGCCGGCGGCTGAATGCAATTTGTCGGTCTTGGAAACATACAGAAAAATGTTTAACTGTTTGGCCGGCTGGTCAGATCACAGCGTTGATGAAAAAGTTTTGTCGCGCGCCGCGTTTAGATGGCAGGCCTCAAGCATAGAATTCCATTTGGATTTGGACGGAAAAGGGGAAGAATTCGCGCGCGGATATAATTGGCTTCCGGAACAAATTGAAAAAGTTATCCGAGACATCAAGGCAGATGTTAATTTGACAGCTGATTACACCCTTAGCGACGGCGACGGAGTGAAACGTTGCAAGGAAAGCGAATCAATTGACCGTGAATGGCGGGCAGACCCGAGCGATGGATTGCGGCCATTGTTAAAAACAAGAGACATATGGAAAAAAGAACACGGGTTGTAGCTATCGTCAGGGCGAGAATGTCATCCTCGCGCTTGCCGGGCAAAGCATTAATTGATATCAACGGCCGACCGATGATTTGGCATATTTTTGATCGTTTAAAAAGAACTAAAACGATTGATGAAATAATTTTAGCTACTTCGAGCGATAAAACCGATAATCCGCTGGCAAAATATGTCAAAAATATAGGTTACAGAGTTTTTCGTTATCACGGCGATATCAACGATGTCGTCGGTCGCGTTCTGGCCGCGGCGAAATGGGTAAAGGCGGACATCATTGCCGGCATTTGCGGCGATTGTCCGCTGATTGACCCAAAATTTGTTGACGATGTAGTCACGGGAATGATAAAGACAAAAGCTGATTCAGCCAAATTAAAAAGTGGCCAGCAATGCCAGCACGAAGGGCTTGATGTCTGCAAGATGTCCGCGCTTGAAGTCCAGTATCAGAATGCGAGTCAGCCCTATCATAAAGAACATTTGAATATTTATTTAAAAGAAAATTCTGAGAAATTCAAATGGTTTGAAGTGAATTTGCGCGCTCCTTTTAATAAACATATGCTCCGACTCTCGGTTGATACAATTTCCGACTTGCGATTTATGAGGGAAATTTACAATCGTTTATGGAAAAATCGAAAAGAGCTTATTAATCTGAATAAAGTAATCGCGCTTTATAAAAAGGACAAAAAATTGTGGTTGATCAACGCGGAAGTAAAGCAAAAATCAAAAATAGACGTTAGTCATAAATTTATAATCAGAACTGACGCTTCTGAAAAAATCGGGCTGGGCCATTTGCAAAGAATGATGGCGCTGGCCAAGGAATTGCAAGACAAATATTTTTGCGGAATAACTTTTGTCGCCCGACGAAACAAACAGACGGAAAAGACATTGTCTGAAAATAATTTTAATTATTTTGTCATAGATTCAGAAAATGATTTTTATAATTTTTTGAAGTCAAACAACGCTACTGGAGTAATAATTGATACGCTGTTTGATGTCAGCATTAAACAAATCAGGCGTGGCGCGAGAAAGGTTATTGTCATTGATCGGCTAGACAAAAAAGTAAATGGCGCGGATTTGTACATTATTCCCAATGGCCACAGCGTGATTCCATTTAAATGGAAAAATATAATTTTCGGCGCGCAATACGCGATCATCCGAAACGAGATTAAAAGGCAAAAAAGAAAAAAGGGGAAATATGTTTTAATTTGCGGTGGCGGCGCTGACCCTAAAAACATAACTTGGAAAATTCTAAAGTTTTTGGATAACGGGGGATTCAAACAGCCATTCGGCGTATATCTGGGCCCGTTTAATAAAAAAAGATCGCAGGTGAAAAGGCAAATCAATAAATTAAATCTGAATACCTTTGTTCTCGGCGACAACAAATCGTTCGCCGAAGCGCTGGCTGGCTGTCATTTCGTGATATTGGGATTCGGCCAATCAATCTACGAAGCGTTTTATTTGCAGGTTCCGGTTTTGGCGATAGCGCAACACGAAGAAAAACTAAATAAAAATTTTTTGAAGACAAAAAATTTTAAATATTTTGGCCTGATTGGCGAGATTGACCAAGAACAATTTCACAAAACCTTTAACGCGTTTGCAAAAATGTCTCAAATTGAAAAAGGTTTAGTTGGCGCCATAGATGCGAACGGCGCGACCAGAGTAGCCGAGAGAATTATTTCAGCCATAACATAAAGTAAATTATGACAAACGAAAACGGTGATAGTGTATTAAAAATTTTAAATTCATTTTTTGATTTGAATAAAAGACCGATTTGGATCTACGGCGCCGGGTTTATGGGTGGACGATTGCAGTCAGCTCTGCAAAGTGAATTAAATGTTCAAATTCAAGGATTTATTGACCAGAATGCCCAAAATTGTCATCTTGACAAAATCAAAATTGTTCGCTTTGAAGAATTTCGTAAAGAAAGCGTCAACAGGTCAAATCAATGTCTGATTGTCATCGCCTCCAGACATTGGGAAGAAATATCGCAGGCATTGATCGCTTCCGGGTTAAGCGAGCCACAGGATTTTATCGAGATTGGTTTATATTGCGAGTCGTACTCGCCGATTGAATTTGATTGGTATTTTGACAATTATTATTACAACGCATTCAAACCGATCCGCAAAAACGGTATGGCGACTGTCAACGATTTGGGCGAGCTGGCGTTGTATGATTATTTTTCCAGCCGGCGGGGGCAATTTATTTTAGAAGAGGGAAAATATTTGGAAAAAGCTGTTATGGCGACAAAAGGCAAAAAAATTCTTGAGCTTGGTCCGGCCTGTGGCAAAAGCACACATTTTTTAGCCAAAGGCGTACTAAAAAACAACGGCGGTTCAGTCACTTCAGTTGATACCTTTGGTTGGGAAGGCATCGCCATAGAAGAAAAATTTGCGCAAACATACGGAGAGAGCTTTTACGACGAATTCATTAAGAATATTTCTTTTAATTCTGAATATAAGGCCGTAATAATTCCTCAAAAAATGTTATATCAAGATTTTCTGCGGGATAACAAGGAAATATATGATTTTGCCTTTATTGATTTATTTCACACTTACGATGAAATCATGGAAATTTTTCAGCATATTCAACCGCACTTAAATAATGGCGCGCCGATCATATTTCATGATTACAGCCAGGGCTGGCCGGGCGAAGTTAAGGCCATTGATGAGCTGATTGAAAAACGCATATTAGAACTTGTCAACCAGAATTTGCCCGGCTCTATTGACTTTTCACAATTAGATTGACAACTCTTTATCAAACAATCTCGACTCTTTTAAAAAACCATTCAGAATATCCGGTCGCCTTTGGAGACGACGCTTGCCGATTTTAATGTGGGCATCAATTTCATCGATGGTGGCCACATGTAGGCCGGTAAGATTGCGGGATTTTAGTGCGGAAAACAGATATTCCGGCGGATTTAACTCCGGCGCATAGGCGGGGAAACGATGCGTTTCGAGCCAGTGTCTCTGCGTTATCAGAAACAAACGAGTAGCGCGTGCCCGATGACCGGGCAAACCGTCCCACATTAAAATTATTCGTTCTTTGACATGACGGTGCAGCTCTTTGAGGCATCGAATGATATCCGGATATTTGATGGCGTGTTTGAAAATCCTTAGAAACAGTTTCGGCTTTCTGCCGCGCGGTGTGCAGGTAATAATGCCGATAACCGACCGCGACCGCCATGAGCCGGTCGAAACAATAACCGGCGTGCGCCCTTTGGGAGACCATGTTCGCCGGACGCTCGCTTTTTGCGAAATGCCGGATTCGTCCCAGAAGACCAATTTTGCGCCTATTCGCATTGCTTTTTTTTAATGCGCGGCCAGGCGGTGTTTTGCCAGCGGCGGATGGCCGCCTCATTTCGTTCATGGGCGCGTGTTTCAGGCCTTTGGCACGACCAATTAAGAGATTGTAACACCTGCCACACCCGCGTCGTACCGTGAGAAACGTCGGCCACTTTCCTGATCATGGCCGCGATCCGTTCAAGTGTCCACAGCTGAGTGGCAAATCCATGGGCCGTCGGACCTCTTAACAATGCTTTCTTCACTAATCTTAATTTTTCGGGCGTTAGTTGAGACTTGGGACCTGGTTTGCCGGCGCTTTGCAAAGCAATCTTCCCCTTCTTTTTCCAGATATCATGCCACTGGCGAACCGCCTCACGGCTAACTCCGAGGGTTCTGGCCACATCAGCCTGTCTACGACCTTTGGCGAAGAGCTTCGCGGCTTTAAGCCGCCGGCGCTCCATGGCCGTTCTATCCCGATGGGATAATGAAAGAGTATGAGCATGGTTCATATGCTTCCATTATCTCGCCAAGAGATAATCTTGTCAATCTAATTGTGAAAAGTCAATAATTATTCCACATTAACCCATGAAGAAAATCATTGACCCCAAATCAGACGAACAAACGCGCGTTGGCAAAGCAACAACCGACAGCGTTGTAATTAATATCCATAAAGCAAAGCATAATTTTTTGATACCGTTTGTCTTTGGAAAAAAAATATTAGATGCTGGCTGCGGCGCGGGCTGGTCAATAAAATTGTTAGAGCCCTATTTTCAGTCAGCGGTTGGATTAGACGGAAACGCAAAAGCGATTGAAATCGCGCATAGTTTGAATATCGCCAATACTTCGTTCGTTTTGACGGATTTGCATGATTTTGATTTGGCGGATAAAAATTTTGAGGCGGCAATTTCCGTGGACGTGATTCAGCAAATGGTTGACCCCCAGAGATATTTAATAACAATAAAAAAACACCTTAAAGAAAATGGCGCATTGATTGTAATTACGCCGAACATTGCCAAAACGAAAAACACAAATCCCGTTCATTATCGCGAATATGACAAAATCACGCTGGTTGAAGAATTATCCAGGCAATTTAAGGTCTTGAATGTCCTAGGCTTGTTAAAAAATGACGGTTCGGCGCGGCTGCGGTTTCTTTGGCATTTTGACCCATTTAAAATTAGGAATTACTTGCCAAAAACAATTTGCAGTTTAACGAGAAAAATTTTTTACATTCCAGGTCAAAACGAGTTATCGCCCGATAATTACCCAATTACGACAGAACTGCGCGACGCTTATTCTTTTATTGCTATCTGCGTCAACAATCGGCCAAATTTAAATTGAAAATTTATTAAATATGATTATTTCGCGCACACCCCTTAGAATGAGTTTTAGCGGCGGCGGCTCTGACCTTAAGGCCTTTTATCAAACAGGATACGGCGCCGTGGTCAGCACGACGATTAATAAATATGTTTATGTGATTGTCAATAAAAAATTTGATGATTACATCCGCGTCAGCTATTCGCAAACAGAATTGGTTTACGATATAGAAAAAATTCAGCACAATATAATCAGAGAAGCGCTCAAACTTGTTGGCGGCATTAATAAGGGAATAGATATTGTTTATATGGCTGATGTTCAGCCGTACGATTGGGGAACAGGGTTGGGTTCTTCCAGCAGTATTGCCGTTGGCGTGTTAAACGCTCTTTACGCGTACAAAGGTGTTCAAGTTTCGCCGGAGATGCTGGCTGAACAAGCTTGCAAAATAGAGATTGAGTTGCTGGACCAGCCGATTGGTAAACAAGACCAATACGCGGCCGCTTTTGGCGGACTGAATTATTTTCGTTTCAATGCCGACGACAATGTAATCGCCGAACCAATTCATCTTGATGATAAAAGCAGGCGCTATTTAAATCAAAATTTGCTTCTTTTCAATACAAACATGAACTCTGACTCAAAAGCAGTTTTAAGCGAGCAGAAAGCCAATACTTTAACTAAAGAAGAAACTAGAAATAAATTAATCAGAATGGTTGGATATGCCGAACAATTGCGTTCAGAATTAAAGCAAAATAATTTAGATAATATCGGCAATACTCTGCATCAGGGCTGGCTGGCAAAAAGAGAATTGGCGAGTAAAATAAGCAATGACGCAATTAATGATTATTACGAAAGAGCAATCAAGGCGGGCGCGATAGGCGGGAAATTGCTTGGTTCAGGCGGCGGCGGTTTTTTACTTTTCTATTGCAAGCCAGAAAATCATGAAAATGTGAGGAAAGCATTAGCGGATTTAAAGGAATTGCAAGTTGAACTCTCGTCTCACGGCAGTGAAATTATTTATAATTCCAGACATTTTTAATTCATGTATGAGCGTTAAACAGGCAGTGATTTTAGCTGGCGGATTAGGCGCAAGATTAAGGCCGCTAACTGAGACAATTCCGAAGCCGATGATTCCAATAAACGGAAGACCTTTTTTGGAGTATTTAATTGAGTTGCTTAAAAAAAATGGCATTGAAGAAGTCGTAATTTTGTCGGGATATTTGGCGGAAAAAATCACTGAATATTTTGGCGACGGCAGCAAATTCGGCTTGCTAATAAAATACTCCATTGGAACGGTTGAAGATGAAACCGGCGCTCGGATACACAATGCTGCTGACATGCTTCACGACGAGTTTCTCGTGATGTACGGCGATAATTATTGGCCGATGAATCTGCCGAAGATGCTGAATTTTTATCGTTCAAAAAACGTGTTGGCGATGACAACTGTTTATAATAACAAAGACGGCGCGGGAGAGTACGGATTTGAAAACAATATTGCGGTTGGCGCTGATGGACGCGTTATTTTTTATGACCAAACGCGTCAAGACGAAAGATTAAACGGAACGGAAATCGGTTTTTTTATCCTAAACAAGAAAGTGCTGGAGATGATGCCGGCTGATAACTTTTCGTTTCAAACTGTTATCTTCCCAAAATTGATAGAACAGAATCAATTAATCGGCTATCGAACGGACCATCCCTATTATCCGATAACAAACATTGAATATCTGAAGAGAGCGGAAAGCTTTTTAGCTCATAAAAAAGTAATTTTTCTCGACCGCGATGGCGTAATTAATAAAAAAATGCCCAGCCATGATTATGTCAAAAAATGGGAAGAGTTTGAGTTTTTGCCGTCGGTTATCCCGGCGTTAAAACTGCTCAAATCAAACGGATATGTTTTTTACATTGTCACAAATCAGCGGGGTATCAGCCGTGGCTTGATGACCATAGAGGATTTGAACGACATTCATCGCCGCATGAACGAGGAACTGATGAAAAACAATATCGAGGTAAACGCCATTTATTATTGTCCCCACTCAAGCGACGATGACTGCGAATGCCGGAAACCAAAACCAGGAATGTTTTTCCAAGCAGCGCGAGAGCATCATCTTAATTTAAGCGAGGCGATTTATATCGGTGACGATGAAACCGACCGGCAGGCAGGTGAAGCGGCCGAGGTAAAAACCTTTTTGGTGTCGTCAGATAAGGATTTATGGCAAATAGCCGTCGAGATAATCAAATAAAATTAATTTTATGAAAAACATCTTGCTCACTGGCAATCTTGGTTATATTGGTTCGATCTTGTCTAAAAAACTTTTAGAAGGCGGTTTTAATGTAATCGGCTATGACTCGGATTTTTATCAGGATTGCGGATTGAAAAAAATTGATTATCCGGTAAAACAAATTATCAAAGATATTCGCGATGTTTGCGCCGAAGATTTGCGGGGCATTGACGCGATTATTCATCTCGCCGCTCTGTCTAACGATCCTCTCGGAGAATTAAATCCCGCATTAACCGAAGAAATAAATTTTCGAGCAACAGTCAAACTGGCCGAATTGGCAAAAGCAAATGGGATTAAAAGATTTGTTTATTCGTCTTCTCAAAGTATGTACGGGATAGCAAACAGCGGCGAGGAACTGGATGAGGATAATAGTGAAAAAAATCCTTTGACGGCGTACGCGAAAACAAAATGGCAGGCAGAGTGCGCAATAAAAGGAATCTGTTCAGAAAATTTTACTGTCGTCTGCATGAGACCATCAACGGTTTTTGGCGCCAGTCCGCGGCTCCGTTGCGACATTGTGTTTAATAATTTAGTTGCTTGCGCCTATACCACTCATAAGATTGAAATCAAAAGCGACGGCACGCCATGGCGGCCGGTTGTTCACGTCCAAGATGTGAGCAACGCGTTTATCGCCGGATTAACGGCGCCGCGAGAGCTAATATCCGGACAATCATTTAATGTGGGAATTGAAAATGGCAATTACACTGTCCGCGATTTGGCTGAAGCTGCTCAAAAGGCTGTTAAAGGGAGCGAATTGGTTTTTACCGGTGAGCACGGCCGCGATTCACGAACATACCGCGTCAGTTTCAAAAAAATTTTAAACCAGTTAAAAGATTATTATAAACCGGCTTGGAATTTGGAACGAGGTGGAGAAGAACTGGTTAATTTTTTTCGAGAAGTAAATTTTAGCGAACAAATGTTTCGCGATTATCATTGCCACCGCTTGTTGCAATTAAAGCGGCTGCAAAGCGATAAGCGTTTAGATGATTTTTTGCGGTGGACTGACAAATAAAATAATATTAAAGATGAAAATATTTTTAGGCAGTTTGGAACATGATTGGGAAAAAGTCGGCACCTGGGCTTTCCCGCTGGGCGTGGCGAGCGTGGCGGCGTATTTGTTTAAATTTTATCCGAAAACAGAAATTAAACTTTTCAAAAGTCCGGCTGAAATTATCAGCGCCATCAAAGCCGAAAAACCGACAGTTGTCGGACTCTCTTATTACTGCTGGGTCAATCAATTAAATAAAAGAATTTTTGAAATAACCAAACAATATTCTCCGGACACGCTCACTGTCGGCGGCGGTCCAGAATTTAGCTCCCTGAACGCCAACGAAGAAGGAGCAAAAAAATTTTTCTCTAAACATCAAGATTGCGACGCTTTTGTGGTTGATTCCGGCGAAATTGGATTTAAGAATATTATTGATAAATTCTTAAAATGTGATTTAGATTTGAACAAATTTAGACAGCAGACGATTGCAGGATGTCTTGTCAACAACATCTTTAATGAAAATGCGGTTCAGATTGGCGGATTGATTGACGGATTCGTTAATCTTGATTCCATTCCTTCACCGTATCTTTCCGGATTGTTGGATGAATTTTTCAATCAGCCGTACATTCCGATTATTGAAACAAATCGTTCCTGTCCTTATGAATGCGCCTTTTGCGCTTGGGGGAAAAAATCAAAAAGGGTGACGACTTTCAGTAAGGAACGCGTTATTTTGGAGATTGAATACATTGGCCAACGTTGCACAAAAACCAAAATATTGGAATTAGCAGACGCAAATTTTGGTCTTTTCCCAAGAGACGCTGATATCGCGGACAAGATTTATGAATGCAGTCAAAAATACAGCTATCCAGGATATGTGGACATATGTTGGAATAAATCAAATCCAGAATTGCTTTTGAAAATTATTAAAAAATTCGGCAAATTGACAAAATATTGCGCCTCAATGCAAACACTGCATCAGCCGACGCTAGATGTGGTCAAAAGGAAAAATATTTCTTGGTCGGAGCTACTTAAACTGCATCAAGAACTTAAGAAAGCTGAACTGGGTATGTCCACGGAACTGATTTTGGGACTGCCTTTGGAAACTAAAGAGAGCCATATTGAGACAAACAAAAGGATGATGGATTTGGAAACGGAAATTTTCAATTACAATTTGCATTTACTGCCAGGAACGGTTTTAGACAGTCAGGAGTCAAGAAATAGATTTGTTCGCCGCACGGCTTGGAGATTGTTTGATATGAGCTTTGGCATTTATGAGGGCAGAAAAGTGTTCGACGCCGAAGAGAATGTTATGGAAACAAGCACCATGTCAATGGCTGATTTACGTTCATTTCGTTTCATCCATTTTTTGATTCAATTTATGTGGTCAAAAAAATGGTATTATGATTTCCTGAATTTATTTAAAAAAATAAATGTTCATCCGCTAGAAGTAATTCTAAGAGCCAGTCAGATAATTACATCGCCAGAGCATGAAATAAACGAATTATATAAAGATTTTTCGCGCGATCATAATTTGGAATTGTTTGATACCAAAGAAGAACTTTTTGATTATTGGCGGCGTGAGGAAAATTTCGCGCGGCTCCGAAGCGGCGATTACGGCAAATTAAATTATTTGTACACTTACAAGATTTTATTGGAAAAACAACCCGCTTTTAATGATTTCCTTTATCAAGTCGCTAAGAAAATTTTTAGCGAAGCCGCGACAAAACAATCGGATTTATTTTTAAAACAATGCCAAAATGTCTTGGATTTTTCAAATAACTTACAAATTAACTTAACAAACGATGATTTTATTCGTTCAAAAATCAAAATGTTTGAATTTGATATTTTAACCTGGCGCTTATCTGGCCATAAAGACGATTTGCCTTGCGGAAACTTTCAATATGAATTCTATTTATCAGACACGCAGGAAAGTTTAATTAAAAGTTTATTCGACCAATATAAATCCCACTCGAAAAATCTATCGCTCCGAAAGATGTCGGAACAAATCGCACCAGAAAATTTATTTTATCAAGTGCGAAATTTAAATAAAATTAATTTATGAAAGTTTATTTTGCTCAGCGAGGTAACATTTACGAAGATGATGATAAGAAAGCGATCATTGATCTATTGGAAAAACCGATCGAATACAATAAATGGGACGTGATTAAGCAATTCGAACGCGAGTTTAGCGCGTTTGCAGGCGCTAAATACGCGCTTTCAACTTCCAGTTGTACGACCGCGCTCCACCTTGCTTTGAAAGGAATTGACATTCAACCCGGAGACGAAATTATCACCACGCCGATCACCTGGGTGGCAACCGCCAATGTCATTATGCTGGAAAAGGCGATACCAATTTTTGTTGATGTCGAACCTGACACTTTAAATATTGACGCTGATAAGATAGAAGAAAAAATAACCGCTAAAACAAAAGCGATTTTGCCAGTTCATTATTCAGGTCATCCAGCTAATATGGATAAAATAATGGACTTAGCCGCTCATTACAATTTGCCTGTAATCAGCGACGCGGCCCACGCAATCGGCGCCGAGCATAAATCTCGACGAATCGGTTCGTTTGAGCATTTCGCGGCCTATAGTTTTTACACTCAAAAAAACATTTCAACGCTGGGCGAAGGCGGCATAGTCACTGCTTCAACCGTCGAGGCGATGGAGAAAATTAAACTTTTTCAAAATCATGGAATCAAATATTTGAGCAATTACGCCGGTTCAGCAGTTTTGGAGAAACCATGGTTCAGGGATTGCGTTCAAGTCGGCTATAATTGCCGAATGAGCGAAGGACAAGCGGCCGTCGGCATCACTCAATTAAAAAAAGTTGAAAGATTCAATGCGATTAGGAAAAAATTGGCCGGACTATATTCTGAGTTATTAAAAAACATTGAGGGCATCACTATTCCGAATGAAAAAGATTACGCCAAATCATCTTGGCATTTCTACGTGATAAAGATCGAAAAAGATTTTGGTTTAGCGCGCGATGCCGTCTATCATAAATTAAACGAACTCGGAGTGCAAACGAGCGTTCATTACACGCCGCTGCATTATTTTGCGCCGTATCAAACGTTGGGCTACAGGATGGGCGATTTTCCAATTGCAGAAAACGCCTACGAAAAAATTTTGTCATTGCCATTACACCTATATTTAGATGAAACTCAAGTGCATTATGTGGTTGACTCATTAAAACAATCAAAACAAAAAAAGGTACCAGCGACAGTGCAATTTAGCATGCAGGAAAAAGGCCCTGTAAAAATATTGCTTGCAAGCGCTTCAAAGGAAATTCCCTTAGGATTGCAAATTTTATCAACTGTATTGAAGAAAGACGGGCATATTGTTGAAGGAGCGTTGATTAATCTAGGAGACGACATAGAAAAAATAATGATGGCTTTTAAACCTGACATCGTTGGATTTAATATCACGGCTCACGAACATATTCAGTGTCGGCGTCTTATTAAAAAATTAAAAGAGAAATTTAATTTCCTTTGCGTTGTTGGCGGCTCTCATCCAACCTTTTTCCCCGAAGAACTTGAACAGGACGGAATTGATATTATTTGTATTGGCGAAGGTGAAATTGCCATGGCCGAGCTTGCTAAGCGAGTTCAAAAGGGAATGGATTTTAATGACATTCCCAACCTTCATATAAAAAACAACGGGAGAATAGTAAAAAATCCTGTCGGCAATAAAATTCCATCTGAACAAATTCCTTGGGCTGATCGCGAATTATTCATTCGTCACGAAGATAAAACCGGGCCGATGAATATTATGGCATCGCGCGGCTGTCTGTATCATTGTTCATATTGTTTTAATTCGAAATACAATGAAATTTATGCCGGCAAGGGCAAGCAATGGAATGTAAGCATTAAAAATACAATTGAAGAGCTTCAGTATCTTAATGATAAATATGATCCGCCTAAATTTAATTTTCACGATGATTTATTTTTTCCTAACAAGGAAACCCTCTATTTATTTCTTGATGAATATAAAAGAAAAATCACGAAACCTTTCATCTGTTCATGCCGACTCGAAACGCGCGATGATGAAAGTTTTGAGCAAATGGCAAAGCATGGCTGCGAAGCGATTTTTGTTGGTTTGGAAAGCGGCAATGAAAATGTTAGAAAAAATGTCTTATGCCGGATAATATCAAATGATAGAATTATTCAGGGATGCCGCTCGGCAATGAAATACGGAATTAATTTGACTACCCATAGCATGGTTGGCATTCCTACAACAAAGCTGGAAAATGATTTTGATTCTATTGAATTAAATGCGGAAATTCAGCCACATTTTGCCTGGGTTGGCATTTGCACACCTTATCCTGGAACGCATTTAAATACTATCGCGAGGGAGGCGGGAGAGCTCCCTGATGATTTTCTTGATTCAATGGCGCCTAGTTTTCACGATCGAACTGTTCTTAATGTGCCTCACGCAAGACAAATAAACTATCTCCATAAAATTTTTTCTATGGCAGTAGAATGGCCGTTTATAATTCCAGAATTAAAAAAGAAAATTTGGACGTACACGGAAGATGACCTCCCGCGCTTGAATGACCTTTGGTGGGCAATGAGATATTATAAACATCCAAGAACAACGCAGAGCGAACAAGACAGTTTGGAATATTCCTTCTTTAACGGTAAAAGGATACCGCTCATGGTAGCAAATTTCTTAAATGAATTTCACGGGAATTTAAATTAGTAAACTAAAATCATATGGAGGCGCACACTAAAGAATATCAACTTGATTTAATTTCAGCGATCACGAATTTGCGTCATAATGACATTGACACGATCGCCACGAAATTGTTTGAGATTAAGCAAAAGCAGAAAACCGTTTATGTCATCGGCAACGGCGGTTCGGCCGCGACGCCTGTGCATGCCGCTGGCGATTGGTCAAAGTCCCTGGAAGTAAAAACGCTTTGCTTGACTGATAATATCGCCGCCGTGACCGCATTCGCCAACGATGATTCTTATGGACATATTTTTGAGGGACAACTCAAAATTTTCTTGAATGAAAGTGATTTAGTAATCGGATTTAGCGGCAGCGGTAACTCGGAAAATGTTTTACGCGGCATAGAATACGCCAAAAGCAAAGGAGTTTTTACAATCGGATTAACTGGCAATTATAAAGGACAGATGGGCGGAAAACTTTCGCAACTAGCTGATTTGGCGATTGTGGTGAACACGCAATCCATGGAGCGAATTGAGGACGCTCATTTGATTATCGTGCATATGGTTAAGGAGCTGTTCCGCGCCAAATATCTGCGACAAACAGAGATAAATAAATATTTTTATGGTGGCAACGATGAATAATCCCCTAGTCAGCTTCTTTCTCTCGACCTACAATCGAAAGGATGAAATACTAAAAACTCTGGGAAAAATATACGAACAATCTTATCGGCCAATTGAAGTAATTGTCGTTGATAATTGTTCTTCGGACGGAAGCAGTGAAGCGATTAAAGAAAAATTTTCCCAAGTGAAATGTCTAAGAACGATGGAAAATATCGGCGGAGTCGCGGCGAGAAACATGGCCTGCCGAGAAGCAACTGGAAAATATTTGGTATCGCTGGATGATGATTCTTTCCCAGGCAGGGAGTGCGTTACCCGAATGGTAAAGGAATTTGAATGCGATCCGCGGCTTGGCTTGATTGCATTCAATGTCTATAACCAGAAAGCGTTTATTGCCAATTATTACGACGAGGCTCACTTGGCCGAATCAAAAAGCGAATCAGAAAATTACTATTGGTCTGGTTGCGGCGGCGGATATCGCCAGGAAATCGTAGAACAATACGGCTATTGGGAGGAATGGGGGCACACTTCGCCGTATGAATTGGGAATTTCGGCAAAAGTAATGAAAGCGGGCATGATCGCAAAAAATTTTAGCGACCTTTATGTCTTTCATGCGTTTGCCTCGGACGACACTGAAAAAAATGACAACAAATGGGGCTTTGCGGTTGACAGCTCGTTTAATTATAGAACCGGCAATCCAATCGCAAATTTTACTTCCGCCAGAAGCAGCTTAATGTTCGTTTTAAAATATTATCCGCTTAACATAAAAACCTTAATCTGGTTGATAAAATATTCTTGGTGCGTTGCGGTTGATTGCGTTTCGCGGCGGCGAAGCGTTTTGTTAAAGGCGCTGTTGAGTGGCCTCGCCAAAACGCCAAGATTATACAACGAGAGAATTGCTCTAACGCCAGAACAAGCAGAAAAAATTACGATTGGCTTTAATTTTAAAGGCAAATAAATGAAAATTTTGATTATTCGAACAATTCAATGCGATTTACTTGGTCTACTTTTGCGCAGTTTGCCGAATGAATTTCCGCAAGCAGATATCTGTTTGTTGGACAATAAAAAACAAACATCTTTTTTGCAGGCGCAAAAGAACATCCGCCGGATTTATTGCACCAAGGAAAAGGATGATTACGGCTTTGGCAATATCAGTATTAAGACAATTTTGGAAATACGACGTCAACATTATGACAGCGCCATTATTCCGCATAAACAATTTGACATTAATGGATTTGAAAACGTAATTTTATTATTAACATTCTTCGGCATAAAAAATTGGCTTCATTGCACGATTGATTGGAAACTGAAGCGTATTAGCAAATTTTATTTGTTTAAAATCGGTCTCGTACAAGCATTAGCACTCCCATTATTTTTAACTTTATTGCCGCTTGTTTTGTGCGCATTTGTATATTTATTCGCGACTGAAAAAATATTTAAAATCAAACAAACCGCTGGCCAGCCGTGGAAATGCGGCCTTGAAGACATCCGAGTGAAAGATCAAATATGAGTAATAGAGTATTAAATAATGAAATCACATTCACAATGAACCAGCGAAACTGCCCGGTTTGCGATTCATTAAAATCTAAATCTCTTTATTCTAACTCTGACTATAAATATATTGACGCGAACGGGGAAATTTATCGCGCGCCACTGCATTATGTTGTTTGCGATGATTGCGCGCATATTTACAAAAATCCGAATCCAGATTCCGAGCAGTTTAATGAATTATATCGCTCGGCGATGATAGACGCCGCCGAGACATCCGCCGAAGAAAATGATGCCCGCGCGGCGCAGCATTTTAACGCCTTTATCAAATTGGCGAATGAATTTTTTTCTGAATCGCAAGAACCGATTTCTGTTTTAGAAATAGGCTGCGGCAACGGCAAGATGTTAAAAGAAATTTGTGTCTGTTATCATGATAAAATTAAACAAGCCAAAGGAATTGACCCTTCGCTTCCGCTTGGTAGAGCGTTGTCTGGAAACAATTATTTTGAATTTGAAAATATTCGCTTTGACCAATTGGATTTGTCAAGAAAATACGATTTTATAATTCTTGATAATGTTTTTGAACATTTTGACTTTCCGCGCGAGGAGTTAAACAGATTAAAGCAGATATTAACAATGGATGGCCAAATCTATATTGCCATTCCCAATATTCTTTTAACGCCAACTGGCTTCGTTGATATGTTCGCCGGCCATCCCAGCAATTATCTATTAGAAAATTTTAATTGGTTAATTGATCAATCCGGTTTTCATCTTCTGAGGTATGATTATGGCAAATGGCTGACCTGCTTAATCCGCCCGAAAAGAACAGGCGATGATTCTGTAAAGTTAGACATAATTTCCGCAAAATCTAAAGTCAATGAGTTAATCGGTCGTCAATTTAGAAAAAACAACGATGTCAGGGGAAAAATAATTTTGTTGATTGAAAAAGAAGTGGCGGAACTTAAACGAAAAGGCAAAAAGTTAATTATATTCGGCGCTGGTTGCCACACGCAGGAATTGTTATGTCAGATTGATTTTGAAAATGTTATTTGCGGCTTAATTGATAAAAATTCATATTATCATGGCAAAAAAAGAATGGGCTATCTCGTGTATTCGCCAGCGCAAATATCAAGTTTAGAGTTCGGAAAAATTTTACTTTCGTCTCAATCGTTTGAAAATGACATGCGAAAAACCTTAATCAATTTAGGCGTTGCGCAAGATAGAATAATTTCAATTTATGAGAATGTCGGATACTAAAAAATTGCCTAAAACAATAATTTGTCTTGGCGCCGGGCGCGGACAGTTGCCTTTTGTCAAAACAGCCGCGAAGAAATATAAAGTTATCGCCATTGATCGCAATCCTGAAGCGCAAGGATTCGCTTTTGCCTCTGAGAAAATCGTCAAAAGCACTCGCGACGCCGTTGGCATAATTAAAGAATTGGAAAAATTACGGAAAAAATATCAGCTTGTCGGTTTGAGCGCACGCACCTCTGGTTTTGCTTTGAAAACAGCCGCGCGGATCGCAAAACAATACAAATTGGTTGGCCTGTCGCCGGAAATAGTCCCGCTCGCCACGGAAAAATCGAAGTTGAAAATATTTTGTCGCCGGCATGGCCTGCGCATGCCCGGTAACATAAGGACAAAACGATATCCCGAACATCTGACGACCTTAAAGTTTCCGTTAATCGTCAAACCGGACTTTCCAGTGGTCGGTAAAAAGTCAGTTAAGATTGTTTACAATCAAACTCAATTAGCCGCCGCTTTTACCGCCGCGGCAAAGGCATCTGGCAATCATTTCGTTGAGATAGAAGAATACATTGAGGGCTTTGATGTTTCTTGCTTTTTTACCGTACGAAAAGGGCGCGTGCGAATCATTGGTTTTTGCGATGAGCTGGTGGGAGTAACTCGTGACGATTTAATCAAGGGCGTTGGCGTCAGTGTGCCTTCAATAATTGAGAAGACTAAGGTCAAGCAAGATATAATAGAAATCGTCGAGCGATTTGGAAAATTATTCCCGTGCCTGTCCGCCATTTTAATTTTATCGTTTCGCGTTAATCAAGACGGCCGACCATATATTATTGAATTGCACTCCGACTTAGGCGGCGATTTGATCGCCGATGTTCTCTGGCCAAAAGCAAATACGCAATTTAATTTTTTCCAGTTGGCTGTTGATTTTGCCGTTGAAGGTAGGCTGAGACGAACCGCGTTGAAATTCAAACCAACAACTTTGATTTACGCTCAACCCAAAAATAAAATTTTTCAACGCGCCACGGTCACGGCTAATCTGCGCGCGGCGGAGAAGTTCATCGCCAAACAAAGATTGAAGATAAATCCATTACACAAACATTGGCTATCAGCATGCAAAACATAAAATCAATTTTGTTTTTAGGCGGCGGGGAATTGGGAATGCCCGCGATTGACTGGGCCAAACAACTTGGTTTTCACGTTATTGTCAGCGATAAAAAAGCGGATGCGCCCGGTAAAGCAAAAGCTGATTTGACGTTAAGTTTTGATGCGACGAATGTTCGTGGAATAACCACTTGGGCATTGCAAAATAATGTCAAATATAATATCCGCCTCTGCCATTGCGGTAGTGATTTTGGCTTGTTGACAGCGGCTATCGTATCTGACGCGCTCGGTTTGCTTCATTCACCAATTGAAGCTGTGCTTGGCAGTCTTGATAAGGCACTCATGAAGCAGAGATGGTTAGATAAAATCAATTGTCCGCGTTCGGCCGTGATCCAAAAACCAGATGAGGCCAGAAAGTTTGCTGTCAATTTTGGTTGGCCGATCATTATCAAGCCGACGGCCGCTTCAGGCAGTCAAGGCGTCGGGTTGGCAAAAGAGTCGTTTGAAATTGAGGCGGCATTCAATCAAGCTAGCAATTATGCCAGAGACGGAAAAGTTATCGTTGAACAATATATTCGCGGCACGCATCATGATGTAAACGGAATTTTTTGGCAGGGAAAATTTTTCCCCGCTGGCATCGGAGACAGATTTTTTACACAACTCCCATACTTTGTGCCGCATCACGGTTATTTTCCCTCGCAATTAGCGCTGGCGGTCTGGCAGACGTTGTATAATCTGCTTGAACAAGGCGCGCGCGCCATAGGCATTACGCACGGGCCGGTCAAGGCCGATTGTGTCATTCGCGACAATGAATGTTACGTTTATGAAATTACTAATCGGTTTCACGGTGATATTTTTACTGTTCGTACAATGGGGTTTCTCGGAGAATTTAATCCGCTGCGTCAGTTTTTCAAATGGGTGAGTGCCGACATGTCAAATGCCGAATATAAAATTTATTCAGCCGAAAAAGTCGGCGCTTGGAAAACGATTTTTAATCCGGCTGAACTACTCGGATTAAAAAGCGCCGCGGTAGAAGGCGTATTCGTTAAAAATAATGAACAAAAGAACTCTATTGTCAAAAACAACGATGAGATCGCCGGTTTGGCCTGGGCGTACGGTGCCAGCCGAGAACAAACAGATAAAATTTTGAACATTGATAAAAACTATGAAACAATATAATTTCAATGCCAAAGTGGCCTTGGTTACCGGCGGCATCAAGGGAATCGGCCGCGCCATCGCCATCGCGCTTTTAAAAAACAACGCCAAAGTGGTTGTTTGTTTTAACCAAGACACGTTCGCGGCTAAAGACATGGAGCAGTCGCTTAAAGAACAAGGGCTATTTGATTTTTTGATTTTGCAAAAAGACATTTCCTCGCGCGGACAGGTTCGGGAATTGTTGCGCGCGATTGAAGATAAATGGCATCAACAGGTGGCTTATTTGATCAACAACGCCGGCATATTAAAGCAAGGTAATTTTTTTGAGCTGTCGGATGAACAATGGGATCGCACTTTGGCGGTGAATTTAAAAAGCGCTTTCATTTTGGCGCAAGAATGCTTGCCAAAAATGCAATTCGGCGATGCGATTGTTAATATTTCGTCCGTTGGCGGACAAACTGGCGGCGATTTGGCGTCAGATTACGCAGCCAGCAAAGCCGCACTTATTAGTCTGACGCGTTCACTCGCTCGGATCGCCAGCAAACAAGGCGTTCGCTCTAACGCGGTGGCGCCCGGCTGGATTGAAACACCAATTTTCAATGATAAAAGGATTGAAGAATTGAAACTGGAAGCTAAAACAAAAATTCCGTTAGGTAGAATGGGCAGACCGGAGGAAGTGGCGGATGCTGTGTTATTTTTACTTTCTGACGACGCTTCTTTTATCACGGGACACACTTTGAATGTTAATGGAGGAATGTATTTTGGCTAAAAATTTGAAGCGATTATTTATGTATTCAATTCTAGAAAAAATTCAAAATCCAGCTGATTTAAAAAAATTAGCGATTGACGAACTTATCGCGCTTTGCGGAGAGATTCGCTGTTTTCTCATTGAAACGATTTCTAAAACCGGCGGCCATATCGGGGCGAATTTGGGCGTAATCGAATTAACCGTTGCTTTGCATTATGTTTTTGACGCGCCAAAAGATAAAATTATTTTTGACACCGGGCATCAAGGATATACTCAAAAATTGTTAACTGGCCGCCTGGAGCTTTTTAAAACATTGAATCAAACTGGCGGCTTGTCGCGCTTTCTCTGCCGCGAAGAAAGCGAGTATGACATTATTGACGCCTCGCACGCCGGTACCGCCATATCAATCGCCAGCGGAATGGCTTTAAATAATAAGATAAAACAAAAAAAGGAGCTGGTAGTGGTGATAGTCGGCGACGGCGCATTAGTCGAGGGCATGTCAGCCGAAGGACTAAATTTTACGGTAGCTGACAAACTGTCGATGATTGTGGTTATCAATGATAATGGCATGGCTATTCCGCCTAATGTCGGCGGGATAAAGAATTTATTTTCAGGCGATGACTGGCATGAAAAATCACGCGCGTATTTTGAAGGATTAGGCCATCAATATATTGCCGTGCCCGACGGCCATAATATTGGCGATTTAATAATTTCTTTTAAACAAGCGTCCGACATGTCTCAAAATGGCTGTGTCATGGTTCACGTTAAAACCGAAAAAGGAAAAGGATTGGCCATCGCCAAAAATCATAAATATAAAATGCATTTTTCTATGCCTTTTAATCCCGCGACTGGTGAGGGCAGCTCGCCCGTGCCAGCGGGAAAAACCTACGCGACGGTCGCGGCAGACCAACTGCGCAAATTGATGCGGCAAGATAAAGATATTATCGTCATAACGCCTTCAACGCCTTATGCTTCTGGCCTGGATAATTGCTTAGCCGATTTTTCTGAACGAACCATTGACGTTGGCATGGCCGAACAGCACGCCATCGGCATGGCTTGCGGTTTAGCGCTAAGCGGCGCCAAACCTTTCGTATGCTATCAATCAACTTTCATGCAGAGAGCTTTTGACCAAATTATCCATGATATTTGTTTTATGAATCTGCCAGTCACCATTCTGGCGGCGCGGTCGGGTTTCGCCGGTTTGGACAGCCACACTCACCATGGTATTTATGATATTTCATATTTAAGGTGCGTTCCAAATTTAAAAATGTTCTATCCTGGGCATAGCTTTGATTTGGAATATATTCTTGAAAAACGAGCGACAAATCCGCAAGGGCCGATGATTATTTTTTATCCGTATGAAAATATTCCAGCAAGCGAAAATGAATATCGTCCAAATAATCTGGATATAAACGACTTACAAGAAATTTGTCCAGGAGATGTCGGTTATATTTTAGCAGTTGGCAACCGCTTGGAAACTGCCATAGAATTAAAAAAAATGCTGGCAATTCATAATTTAAACTTCGGCATAATTAATATCCGTTGGTTAAAACCAATACCGGAAAATAGTTTGCGAAACATTTTTCAAAAAACAAAATATGTCATTACAATGGAAGAAAATGTTATTGACGCTGGATTCGGTTCAATAATAAGTGAAATGATTTGCGACAATAATTATCCGTGCAAGCTGATAAGGATTGCCATTCCTGACGCATTTGTCAAACCTGGTCCGAAAACTTATTTAAGTTTTTATACTAAAATTGACGCTGAATCATCATTAAACAAAATAAGATCAATATGGCAGGAGTTATTTTAAACAAACCCAAATGCGTTTTATTGCTGGGAGCGAGCAATGATCAATTGTTTATCATCAAAACAGCGCATGAATTAGGCGTCGAAACAGCGGTGTTGGACGCGAATCCCGACGCGCCAGGTTTAAAATTAGCCACTTACAGCGCGCCGATAAATTTTAGCGATATTCCTAAGGTTATTGAATTTGTCAATGATTTAAAAAATAAAGGGGTCAACGTTTGCGGCGTGACGACGATGGGAAGCGACGTTCCTCATATTATCGCGAAAATCGCGAAAGCATTTAATTGGGTTGGTCCGAGCGAAGAGACGGGGCGGATTGCGACTAACAAATATGAAATGAAATGCCGCTTCCGCGACAAAGGAATACCGATTCCCCAATTTAGTTTAGTAAATTCAGCGCAAGAAATTAAAGACCGCTGGCAAAAATGGAATTGTAAAAAAGTTATCATAAAACCGACTGATCGCGCGGGATCGCGCGGCGTGCGCTTAATTGAAAAACAGGAAGAAGTTGAAGAAGCGTTTCAATACGCGCTAAGCAATTCCAAAATCGGCCAAGTGCAATTAGAAGAATATCTTGACGGATTGCAAATCAGCACAGAATCAATTTTAACGAAAGACAAATGCGTCACGCCGGGTTTTGCCGACAGGGTTTATGAAAATATGCAAGCATTTTGGCCGCAAATTATGGAAAATGGCGGCTGGGTGCCGACCGTTTTAAATAGCAGCGCGCGGGCCGAAGTGAACGATTTAGTGGAAAAAGCCGCTCGAGCGTTTGGCATAGTTAAAGGAGTATCCAAGGGCGATGTAGTTCTGCATCCATCGCGAGGGCCGATGATGATTGAAATGGCGGCGCGCCTTAGCGGCGGCGATTTTTGCGAAAGTTTAGTGCCGCTGGGCACGGGCGTAAATTACGTTGAAGCCGCATTGCGAATAGCGCTTGATGAACCGGTTGATTTTGAGAAATTAAAACCAACAAAAAATTTAGCAGTGGCCAACCGTTACTTTTTCCCTCCGGCCGGCGCGTTGGAGGGAATCGTTGGTGTTGAGGAAATTGAAAAAATGCCGGAGGTGGTAAAAATGAATTTTTTTTACAAAGTTGGCGACAACATCCCGGTGATTCAAAATCATGGCCAACGCGCTGGCGTGATTGTCGTCGTTAGCGCGAATCGTGAAGCGGCGCAAGCGTTGGTAGACAAGATTTATAGCACGATACGATTTAAAATCAACGGAAAATATTTTTCAGCCGCTCCGATTGAATATTCAAGCAAATGAACTTTATGAGTCGTTTAAATTTATACACAATTTTTCATCTGAACTTAATGTATTCGTCAATTGCCGAGCAGGACAGAATTAAGATTATTGAAAATTGTTATTGGCCGCTGGTCAATCTTTGTGAAGAAAGCAAGATTCCGACAGGGATCGAATTTTCCGGTATAACATTGGAATTATTATTAAACTTGGCGCCGACTTTGGTTGAAAAAATAAAAAAATTAGTTAATTTGGGATTAGTTGAAATTATTGGCAGCGGGTATTCCCAGGTAATCGCGCCGCTTGTTCCGGCACCAGCGCTGGTTAACGAACAGGCGTATTCAAGCGGATTAATTGAGCATTATATTAAAACAGGATATCAGGCGATTGTGATGGAGTGGAATAATCCGTATAGCAATCATAAAGAATGGGATAAAAATTGGCGCTATTATCCGCAGAGAGCAATGAATCAATCCGGACAATCAATGCTCGTTATTTGGAATAATTGCATTGCTTTTCAAAAATTTCAAAGATACGCGCACGGAGACATCGAGCTTGACCAATATATTCAATATCTGACAAGCAACGTGGGTGATGAAGATAGATTTTTCTCTTTGTACTGCAATGACGCGGAGATATTTGATTTCCGTCCGGGAAGATATATGACAGAGTTAAATATTCACACTGACGGCGAATGGAATAGAATCAGCCAATTATTCAATCAAATTCTTTCTGTTAAAAATTTTAATCTAGTTCTGCCGTCAGATGTCTTGCAAAAGAGTATAAATCTAAATGCCGATAATGTCCTGTCGCTAGAATCAGCAAGTATTCCCATTCCGGTTAAAAAACAAGACAAATATAATATCACGCGCTGGGCGGTAAGCGGCAGAAATGACGCTGACATAAACGCTCGATGTTATAAAATTTATAATTATTTGCGGCAAAAGAACAGTGTTGACACTGAATATTGGAGAAAATTATGTTGGCTTTGGAGCAGCGATTTTAGAACTCACATAGAGGAAGGACGTTGGAACCAATTTAACGAAGAACTGGACAAAACAGCAAATATTTTTACGCCGAAAGTTGAAAACGCCAAATATATTCCCGTTGAAGATAATTCCGCGCGCCTATCGCGTAATAAGTTCAGATTAGAATTTGAAAATGATTTTATTAAACTGATTATGAACGCGAGAAAGGGGCTGGCGATTGAAAAAATTATTTATAAACAAATTAGCGAGGAACCGCTATTTGGAACAATAGAACATGGCTACTTCGACGATATTTCATACGCCGCGGATTTTTTCAGCGCCGGAACGATAATTGAACCACTCGGCTCGTCTAAGATTACTGATTTGGAAATTATTTTTCCCACAGCAAATCAAATTAAAATAAACGGGATAAACTATTATTCAATCCAAGCGGATATAAAGACACGGCTCGGCCGGATTAAAAAAGAAATCAGAATATCTTCGGAAGAGCCAATGATCGAATTAATTTATGATTTTGATTTGACTATCGATCAGCCCTGTTCAATCCGTTCGGGAATTATTACAGTTATTCCGACAAGTTTTGACATAAGTTCGTTATATTACAAAACAAATAACGGCGGCGGAGCTGAAACATTCAAAATAAATAGAAGCGAAATAAACCACCACAATTTAACCAATAGCTTAATTACGTCCAGCCATTGTTCAGGTGCGACAGAGCAGTGGATGGAAATCGGCGATAAAAATAAATTTATAAAAATATATTCAGACAAAAGCGAAGGCTATAACGCGCCGATGATTCAATTTAATAATGTTGATGACCTGTATTTGTTTCGCCTGTATCACTCATTGCAGGAAGTTGATGACACTTATAAGCAACGGGACGTTTTTAAAAAAAGGTTCGGCTTGCGGATAGAGGCAGGAAAAAATTCTTTATGAATATATTTTTTGTCGAGAACGAACAACAGATTCAATCGGCCGTAAAAATAATGAACGACGAAGATTCAGATCGTTACCAAATGATAGCGCTAACGGCCGAGGCCTGTCATTTTCTCGAGCGCCATAAAATTAAATATGAAACGCTTGAAAATTATTCCCAAATCATTTTAACTGACAAAGAAAAAGCGTTTTATTATTTAAAGTTTCAGGGAATTATCGAGTACATTGATAATTATTTAATTGACAATATAAGTTCATTAAAAGATACGAATCTTTCCCCGTACAAAAGCGAATTCGTCCATTTCTATTCAAATCTGGCTTGCGTCATGACAAGAATAAAATTATTGGACAACTATCTCGCCAACAAGCGCGGCCAAATCAAAAAAATATATCTTTTTTCAAATGGAGAAACCAATGATTGCGCCCTTGTTCCGTTGATTGCGAAAAAATATAGTTTATCCATGCCGACGGTAATTACGCAAAAAGCGCGTCGGAGAAAAAAAAATTTGTTGCCTGATCTAATTTCCAGAATGAAACAAAATAAAATCGTCAGAAAAATTTATTTTCAGCGACAATTTTTGTCAATAAAAAACATATTGTCCGGCTGGCGAAAACCGCAAATATTGGCATTAAATTACACATTTGACCTTAAATACGTTCTTAATGATCTTTTGAAACAAAATAAGCAACTGATTGTTTGGGATACGGCCAATTGGCGATATCCGTTTTATTTATCAAATATGTTTAGGACAATTAAACTCAAAACGATAAACCCGTTTCGACAAGAGGAATGGGAACAGGTCTGGCAAAAGTTAACGCGCGATGACAATTTCATAAACCAATTTTCATATTGCGCTGTTAATTTCTGGCCGATAGTGGCAAATGCGTTCAAAGAACATCTGATTAAATCAGTCCCGCGCGCGTTGGAAATTCACGCGCAAGCGAAAGAGCTAATCGCAAAATTCAATTTCCGCATTTTATTAACCACCGGCGTTTATAATATTAACAGCCAGGCGATTGCCGCTGTTTGTAAAAGCAATAATATTCCAACAGTTATCTATGAACATGGAGGAATGTAAGTCGTTATTATGCGAAGACGCTATCCCGCAACAAACTGACATGAAAACGGCAGATATTTTTTTAACATATGATAAAGAGTTAGCGAAAAAAGCAAATAATTTTTATTCTAAACGACAAACAAAGCAAAACGCTTATAGCGTCGGTTCGGCGAAAATCGAATCTTTATTTAAAAAAAGTCAACGCCTTCATTCTCCGAGAAAAAGATTTTCAACGATAATATTTGTCGTTAGTTTGCTTTATGGGAATTCGCACAGAAGCAATTGGACTGACATTCAAACATTTAAACTACAACAAAGAATAGTGGATGTTTTTAAATTCTTTCCCAAAATAAAGTTTATTATCAAAGGATTGCAAGCGTCTGACGCGGCCTATAATCCTTTGCCGGAATATATACGCGATAAAGGATATTCTAATTGTCAATACGTCCGAAGCGGAAAATTCATCAATATCATGAATCGCGCCGACGCTTATATTTTTGATTTTGGTTCAACCGCGATGTTTGAGGCGATGGCGACGGATAAAACAATTATTTTATACGATGATTATTTAAAACCACTGCCCCAAGATATTAATTTATTAAAAAAAAGAATTCACATCGTGTCCAAAACTAAACAATTAAAGAAAATAATCCGTCTATATTGCACCGTTAATCAAGACAAATTGTCAAACAATAGAGAGTATTTAATGAAATATATCATTCCTCGGTATAATAGCGGCGGGGCGATTGCCGCCGCCGTCAATTTAATTTTTGAGAAAATCGGCCATGGAAAGAAGTGATTCAATAAAAAAAAGATATTTTTACAAGCTGTTCGTCCGTATTGTCAGTTTGTTTTTATACGCGGCAAAAGTAAGCTTGGTGCCGCGGGCGCTGGGTCCGACTCATTATGGCGATTTTACGTTTTTGTCCGGCATTTTTACTTCGATCACGAATTTCTTTGAATTAGGCACGTCTAACGCTTTTTTAAATTACAGCGCGAAAAATCGTAAATCAGGCGCGGCGGTAATTTTTTACACACTTTATTCATTAGCGATTCCGATAATTTTGATAATCTTTATCGTTGCAGTGAATATTTTTGGTTATGAGCAAACTTTTTTTCCCGACCAGCGAATGCAATACGTGTATTTGGCCGCGTTATTCGGTTGGCTGCTTTGGCTTAGTAACATTGTTTTTGGTTATTCCGACGCCAAGGGATTGACCGTTGTTTCTGAAATAGTTCGCTTAAAAGTGCGCGTATTTTTCACTTTGGTTTTGGTCGCGCTTTTTATCTTCCAATACCTTGACCTTACCACTTTTCTTATTTTTTGCATTCTTGAAACTATTGGCTTTGTTGTTTACACGATTATTTACTGCGCTAAGGACGCAGACCATTCGGAATATTCCTGGACGGAATTTAAAAAAAGTGCGACCGCGCTTACGCGATATTTTTATCAATATAGTTCGCCTCTTTTTTTGTATTCAGTGGTAGTTCTTTTGGCCGGTCTTTGGGGGCGTTGGTTTTTGCAGGTCGTCGGCGGATCAACGGAGCAAGGTTTTTTCGGCTTATCCGATAAAATCAGTTCAATCAGTTTAATTTTTACTGTTTCAATGGTGCCGATTTTCATGAGCGAATTTTCCAAAGCGCATGGCAATTCTGATTTTGAAACCATGCGAAAACTTTTTCGAGACAACGCTAAATTATTTTATTTTTTAGCCAGCGTGCTCGCGATTTTTTTCGTTTTTCACACGCCGGAGATAACGCGATTATTCGCCGGCGATGAATTTAGCGGAGCGATATTGCCGATCGCCATCATGGCTTTTTATCCGATGTATCAGACATACGCGCAAATGAACGGCGCCGTTTATTATTCAACTGAAAGGACGAAACTGTACAGGAATATCGGCATTGGTTTTATTTTAGTCGGCATTATCGCGAATTATTTTTTTGTGGCGCCTCGAAATTTTTTCTTGCCGGGTTTAGGTTTGGGCGCGGTTGGGGCGGCGATGGCCGGAGTGTTGGTCGTGATTTTTTCTACCAACATTCAACTGTTATTCAATTGCCGATATTTAAAATTAAAATATCGGGAATTTGTCTGGCATCAAGTCATTTCTGTTTTGATATTGCTTGCTTCGATGTCAGTCGGAAAAACTATTATTAAAACAGTATTTTCATTGTTCGGGCTGGATTTAGGCGTTTGGATTATTTTTCCTTCCGGAATTTTATACTGCGCTTTCGTCGTCGTACTTGTTTTCTTCGTTCCGCGGCTGACCGTTGGTTTTGACCGCCCGAGAACGCTTTTTTATGTTCGAATGTTTCTCGCGAAAATTAAATCAATTTATCAAAAGCCGCCGTTGGCGCCGAGCGGCGTTTCATCAGACAAAATAGATATGTAATAAAATATTATGCCGACAATCAGCGTAAATTCGAACTTTCATTCTTTGGGCGGAAAAAACGTTTTAGATAAGGATGACGAAAAATTCAAGCAATATCGCCGTCATTGGGAAGAGTGGCCAAAATCATTTTATGTCGGGGGTTTTCCTTTGTTCATTGATATTGAATCAACAAGCGCGTGCAACTTAAAGTGTACTTTCTGCTACAATAGAGAGAGAATCATCGGCGGATTTATAACCTTCGACTTAGTTAAAAAAATTATTGACGAAGGCGCGGACAAAGGATTGTGCGGCGTTAAGTTCAATTTCCGCGGCGAACCGCTTCTTCATCCTCAAATTCACGAATTTGTTCGATACGCGAAAGACAGGGGATTAATTGATGTTTATTTTAATTCGCATGGTTTGTTGTTAAATGACGATATGGCGCGGAAATTGATTGACGCTCGATTGGACAGGATTTCAATTTCTTTCGAGGGATACACGAAGGAAATATATGAGAAGCATCGCGTGGGTTCAAATTTTGAAATTGTGGTTCAAAATATACGTAACCTTGTCGCCAGAAAAAAAGCGCTGTCAGTTGATTATCCGAAAATAAGAATTCAAACCGTCGCCGTGCCTGAATTGAAAGACGTTTACGAGCAATACAAGGATTTCTGGCTTGATAACGGCGCTGACGAGGTCGCCTACCTTGATTTTAAAGATATGAAAAATAAACATCTTGGAATTAGCGCTGATTGGACTTGCCCGCAAATATGGCAAAGAGCGGCCGTGATGTGGGACGGGACCTTTTTGCCGTGCAATCATGACGAGGAAAAACTAATCGCGCTTGGCAACGTCAGAAACGCTTCAATTTTTGATATGTGGCATTCTACGCGATTAAACGAAATCCGCGAAAAACATAAAGCCGGATTGGCGCACACGATTCCTGGTTGCGACGGCTGTTTCTTGCGCGATAGTGAAATAAAAAAGTCCATTGTCTAAATTATGGTCCAGACCAACAGCAATTACCATCAGTACCAGCCTTGGCTTAATCGGATTATTGAAAAAATTTCATGGCAAGTTCGCCGGCAGATGTTTGACACGATAATTTCAACCGTGAATCCTTCAGTGCGAGCGACCGTGTTGGATGTCGGCGTGACTTCTGACGAGCGGGCTGATTGTAATTTTTTTGAAAAATTATATCCTTTCGCCAATCAAATAACCGCGGTTGGCGCGCAAGACGCGAGTTTTTTGGAACATGATTTTCCCGGGTTGAAATTTATTCAAGCTGATGGCCGGCGGCTTCCTTTTAAGGATAATAGTTTTGATCTGGTAGTCAGTTTTGCCACCATTGAACATGTCGGCGATAACGAAAATCAGAAAATGTTCATGCGCGAGTTGTGCCGCGTTGGAAAGACCATTTGCGTTTCAACCCCAAATCGTTGGTTTCCTTTGGAATTTCACACTCTGGTTCCTCTCGCGCATTGGCTTCCGTCCGCCTGGTTCCGCGCTATTTGCCGTCTTTTTGGAAAAAATTTTTTCGCCGATAAAGAAAATCTGAATCTGCTGTCAAAGAAAAAATTTTTAAATTTAGTCCCGGCTGGCGCGTCCATAGCGGTTAAAAAATTCAAACTAGCCGCGATGACGAGTAATTTAATGCTGATTATAAAAACATAATAGAGCTGATTACGGAATTATGTTGCCGATAAAAAAAATCATTTCTTATTGTGAATTATTGCGACGCAAACCTCTGGCCGCAAAGCGCTTAGTTAATGGCGTGATAAAAAGCAAATTTCTTAAGCGAAAACCTCTTCGCAACGTGGAGATTCAAATCACGCCGGATTGCAATTCAAAATGCGAAATGTGTTTTTCCAGCAAATTAAAATGCGGCGGCAAAACGCTTATTCAGCCCGAGGAAGTAAAATTATTCTGGGAAAAATGCTTGCGCTTAGACGCGTTTTGCGCTGTTATCACGGGCGGCGAGCCTTTCATGAGGCCGGATTTGTTTGAAATCATCGCCGCGCTTCAGCCGCGGAAGACGATTATCGGCTTACTGACAAATTGTTTGTCAGTCAACGAAAATGATGTTCACCGGCTTAAAGAATCAATGATTGATTATCTGCAAGTCAGTTTAGATGGATTAACAGCCGAAGAAAATGATGAACTAAGGGGCGTCCAAGGCCATTTCGACAAAGCCATGAATGTAATTGGATACGCGAAAAAATATTCTTTATTGACGGCGATTTCTTTTACCATAACCCATAAAAACATTAACCGCCTCGCTGACATTTGCGAGTTCGCTTCGATAAACGGACTACTGCTAAATCCGGCGCCAGCCGTGCCAGTAGGGAATTGGGAAAATAACGAAGACGTGTTATTAAGCGACGAGGACTGGCGCCAGCTCGACGCTTTGATAAAAAAATATCCGCGGATGAGATTATGTTTTTCTTTGAATTATGAAGGCCGGTCGCAATGTCCGGCCGGCCGAGAAAAATTTTGCCTTTCGCCGTACGGCGATGTCATGGGTTGTTCCCTAAATCATGTCAGTTTCGGCAATATCCGCCAAGAAGAGATAAAGGATATATGGCGCGAGATGACTCGCTTTTCATATTTTCAAACTTCTTATAAATACTGCCGTCCGGCTGGAGAAGCCGCTTACATAAATGGCGTGACAAAAAAAATAAACCAAGCAAACGAATCGCCGGTTTATTATAGAAATTTATAGCCGTCTTTTTTATGAATAATAATTGTCCTGTCTGTAATCATGAACAGGTTCGCCTTGAAAGCAACTGTCAGGATTTCGAATATGAATACCCGGGATTTTTTTCGCTTTACCAATGCCCGCGCTGCGGCTTAGGCGAACTCGAGCCGAAACTCATGACCGGTGAATTACTTAGAGCTTATCCGAAGGAATATCATGGTTATAATTACGCGCGCGTAAAATCAAAAATTTTTAATACATTACAGCGTCTCCGATTAAAAAAACGATTGGCTTTTTATAAATCGTTGATTGGCGACAATGCCCGGATACTTGATATCGGCTGTGGAGACGGACATTACATGGATTATTTCGCGAAAAGGACAAATTGGCATTTCGTCGGCGTTGAATTTAACAGTGAAATCGCGAACGTCGGCATTAGCGAAGGGCGAAGTATTTACATTGGCACTTTTGAGAACGCTGATTTCCCCGATGATTATTTCGATCTCGTGATAATGGACCATTTGCTTGAACATGTGTCTTCGCCCGTCGAACTATTAAAAAAAGCGAAAAGAAAATTAAAGCCCGGCGGTTACGTCATCGGCGAACTGCCAAACATCGCGTCGTGGGATTTTATTTTATCTAAAAAATATTGGGGCGGACTTCACGCGCCCCGCCATTTGTACGATTTCACGCCCGCGTCTTTGAGCTTAACAGTTCAGCAAGCTGGTTTTGACAATTGTCAAATAACTTATAATTTAAATACTTCACACTGGGCGCTGTCCGCGCAAAATTATTTTCAGTCAACTAAATTATTCAAGAGCAAACTGCGCTATGGAAGAACGAAATATTACAATCTACTTTTGATTGTTTTCATTCCAATAAACTTTATCGCGAAAATATTTAAAAAAACAGGCATAATAAATTTCATAATAAAAAAATAAAATGCCGGAAGAAAACATAACTTCAAAACCGCTTCTCTCGGTCGTCATGCCGTGCTTAAATGAAGAAGAGACGATTGGCGAGTGCATCAGAAAAATTAAAATTTCTTTCGAGAAATTAAATCTCAATGGAGAAATTGTTGTTTGCGATAATGGTTCAACAGATAAATCGGTGGAAATCGCTGAATCGTTGGGCGCGCGCGTTGTTCGCGAACCCTGCCGCGGCTATGGCAATGCTTATAAAATCGGTTTTAATAACGCTAAAGGTGATTTTATCATCATGGCTGATTCTGATGACACTTATGACCTTACGCAAATCCCGATTTTTCTAACGAAACTGCGGGATGGTTATGATTTCGTGACCGGCAGCCGATATTTGTCTTTGAACGATAAGAAAAATATTACGTTTTCACATAGAATTATAGGTAATCCGCTGATTACGACGATGTTAAACTATTTTTTCGGCGTTAAATACACTGATGTTTATTGCGGCTATCGCGCTTTCACCAGAAAAGCTTACGAACAAATCGTTCCGATTAGTCCAGGGATGGAATTTAATCTTGAACTGGCGATCAATGCTTGGAAATCAGGCCTAAAAATAATCGAAATTCCGATTTCGCTTGGGCTAAGAAAAGGGAATTCAAAATTACGAACAATTCGCGATGGTTGGCGGAGTTTGCGATTGATGCTTGTTTATTTGCCGAATAAAGTATTTTTCCTGCCCGGCTTATTTTTATTGGCCGCTGGCTTGTTAATTCATCTTGGTCTAATCATTGTGCCGTTTCTCTATCGTGGCCCGTTTCTTGGCGCGGTGACGGCAATCTTCGCCACGATTTTCAGCGTTATTGGATTTCAAATCATTTTGCTTGGATTATACGCGAAAAGTTATTCGTGGAGCATACGCTTTGAAAAAGAAAATACGTTTCTAGAAAAATTTTATAAATATTTTAAACTGGAAACAGGCATCATGTGTGGCAGCGGTTTATTTTTAAGCGGCGCCGTGATAATCGCTTGGAGCGTGAGCCAATGGATTAAATTGTCCTTTATGCCTTTACCGCATCCTGAATGGGTTTCTTTCGCCGCGACACTCGTTATCATTGGATGCAATGTTGTTTTCGCTTCGTTGTTTATTTCCGCCATGTCAATGAAAAAATAAAGGTTCCTCGGAGCAGAGTTCCGAGGTATTTGTAGGAACTCGCTTCGTCCATTTTATTTCGTAGCAAGGCTACGCGGTATTGAACCTGTATTATCTGCGCTCGCTCGGAAATGATCCCGCCAAAGCGGGACATTTCACTCACTCGCTTGATAATAAACTATTTAAGATGATAAATAAAATCAGTCAAAAACTGCATCAACGCTTTATCAACCAGTACCGCGTCCGCTCGATTTCGCGATATCTTTGCCGATTATTGCCGGACAATCAGCGAATGAGCGGGCTGGACGTTGGCTGCGGCACCGGCGAGATCAGCCATCGCATGCGAACGCAAAAACCGCCAGTCAATATAATAGGCGCGGAAATTAATCTCCGAAAAGGCACGTTAATAGAAGTAGTTGAATTTAACGGACAAAACCTGCCGTTCTCGAATGATTCTTTTGATTTTGTTATGCTGGTTGATGTTCTTCATCACGTTGAATCGCCTGAAAAATTATTAGCTGAATGTAGCCGAGTCGCGCGTCAATTTTTATTAATCAAGGATCATTTCGCGGAAACGCACTGGGACATTGTCCGGCTCCGTCTTATGGACTGGATTGGCAATTATTTTTACAATATACCGCTGCCTTTTAACTATTTGTCGCGTCAGAGATGGAAATTACTATTTCAAAAAAATAATCTTGTCAATCAAGAAACAATCAATCAGTTAAATATTTATCCGCGATTGACAAGCTTTCTTTTTAACAAAAATTTACATTTTATATCTAAACTAAATTTGTCCAAAGGGAAAAAGGACGACGAATATGAATAAGTTTTTGAAATTAGAAAAAATTTGGCTGGCGACGATTATCATTATAATAATCGCGATTTCCGTTTCGCTTGCTTTCCGATTTCCCCACCCATTTAATTATGAAGAGTACGCGCCGGATTATCATTGGTTTGATTTAACCTTGCGCTCGACTTTTCTGCGTTTAAATGATTTGTCAAATCTGGCCGCGCCGTTGGCATCGGCGCCAGTCAACGGCTATGATTATATTTACACTTCCGTCAGTAATCTTTTTCAATTTTTTTATCTCGCGCCATTAAAATGCATTTCTTGGTTTTTAAATTTAAATAACACTTTCGTGTTTCTCGTTTGCTCAAAATTACTGATGATATTAATTAATTGCTTGGCTTTTTATTCTCTCTATCGTCTATTAATTTTAATTTTCCCGGAAAAAAAATCCAGCGCGCGCGTAATTTGCCTTTTATTCTTTTTATCTTGGCCGATTTTCAGTTATCTCGAAGTCAGCCGCTGGATGCCGCTTTTGATTTTATTATTTTGCGTCTCTTTGTATCACGCCTCAAAATTATTAGCCGGTTTCCAGATTTTTAATTTAATTATGGCCGCTGTCGCGTTGTTTTTATTGTCCGCGATTCATTTCTTCGGCATTGTTTTCGCTTTGGCCGTAAGTTTTATCTTGCTTATTTCCCGCTGGCAGCGGAAGAAGGTTGTCGCTCTGCTGCTCTTATTGGCGATCGTCGGCGGTTTCTTGCAGATGGCGCAGGTCTATTATTACTCAAAAGAATATGACAAACTTCGAACGACAGAAACAGGATTTTCACATATAATTCGTTACACGAAAACTTGGTTTAAAACGTGGCAAATAATTACGCTCGCTTCGCTGGGGAAAACGCAATTTCATTTGAATTTGCATGGTCTCGTCCCGAACATGTTAAGCGATTTAACCACCAGCGTTGTTCCTCCGTTGCCTGAAAATTTTGTCAAGGCGCGCGAGGCATTAGGGTTAAAATGGACGCGCTGGTCAACCTTGCACGGCGACAATAATTGGTACCGCTATCAATTAGCGGCCGTTGGTTTTATTACTCAAGTGGCATTACTTTTGCTATTATCATTTGTTTTCGTCGGATTGAATGTTTTTTCGCGTAAAAGTTGGAGCGCGTTTCGTTTCGCGAAAATACGACAGTGGTATCGCGAGCAAACTGAAGCTAAACGATTCGTTTTAAAATTGTTAGCCATATATTTTTTAATGTATTTATTTGTTTTTTTTAGAATTGAATGCGAACCATACGCGCGTTATGGCCTGATGGCGCCGTTTTTCGCCATCATTGGCATGTTTATCGCAGATAATCATTTGATAAGCGACAGAAGAAAAATCAGCGTCTTAATTTATTTGACTATCTTCGCGTTGTTGTCTGTTTCTTTCCAAGTTAATCGCGAAATTATCACGCCGGCGCGCCGGCCTGAATATGGCGCCTATCGCAATTTAATTGAATGGTCGCAACAAAATGCGAAGAATCGTGCTTTATATTTCGATTTCAGCGATTATTACTATTTGCCGGCAAAAGTCATTATTGACGGCCCAATGCCACTTCGCGAATACGCTTTTCCTAATTTGAAAAATCATTGGGATTACGATGAAACTTATGGCTCGGCTAATACGATGATAATTGGCATTTCCGCGGATATGCCGTCTGAAAAAGCGTCAGAATTGGCCAATTTATTTTCAATCGGAAAGGTTGTCTCATTAAACGAAATTCCATCCAGAGAAATCGGCGTGTATTATATGCCGAGGAGGCCGAAAGATGGACAAATAATGATTGAATATTTTGAAAAAGTTTTGATTCCAATGAAAAACCGTTTTGTCTATTTTTACGCTGGGAAAATTAGTTCAGCGGGGTCAAAATCCATTAAATAACGCCTGTTGATAATTATTTTTGAAAAAAAGCAAAAAGGTGTAAGATTAGATAATAAAAAGTTATGTCGGACAGTAAAGAAAACAATAGAATTATTGCCGGACTTTTACTCGGAAGAGCCGGCAGTGTCGGGTTTCCCGGGAAAAATACCTATCAAGTGTTAGGCCGGCCGCTTATGGTTTATCCAATGATAGCTGGATTAAATTCAAAATACGTTGACAAAATATTTTTTTCCACTGATTCAGAGGAATACAAAGAGATTGGACGAAAATATGGGCTGGAAATAATCAATCGGCCGGCTGAATTAGCGACTAAGCAGGCGCTGGGCGAAGACGCGTTCGCGCACGGGTATCAAATCATCAAGGAATTTTATCGGCAACAAGGCAAAGAAGTTGAATTGCTTGTTTTGTTTTTTTGCAATGCAGCGACAATTTTATCAGAAACAATTGACCAGGGGATCGCAGTATTAAAGGAACGTCCGGATTTTGATTCAGCGGTCACGGTTTCGCCATACAACATGTGGAGCCCATTGCGCGCGCGCCGGGAAAATTCCCAGGGATTGCTGGAGCCGTTCGTGGCGTTTGAAACATTCGGCGACCCCAGAACATTGAATTGCGACCGCGATTCGCAAGGCGATGTTTGGTTCGCGGATATGGGCGTGTCCATCGTTCGGCCGCGTTGTTTGGAAAATCTCGCGAGCGGATTATTGCCGCAAAAATGGATGGGGCAAAAAATTTATCCTCTCAAACAATGGGGTGGCTGCGATGTTGATTTTGAATGGCAAATCCCGGGCGTGGTTTATTGGTTGAATAAACATGGTTTTACGGAACGCGCGACGCCATACGATTTTAAAAATTTTAAATTGCCGACAAAAAAACATTTGCTGGATTTAACTCGGGTTGGAAACCCTCAACAAAGCCGTTTAGAATACTTAAGATTAGACAAAAACGAAAATTTAATACCAATGTCGTCTGAATTTTTAGACGAAATAAAACGATTAATCAGTCCGGAATTTATTTCCGCCTATCCCGAGCTAGACGCGCTGTATAAAAAGACAGCCAAGAGTTTAGGCGTCGCCCAAGAATATTTATATATCACGGCCGGCTCGGACGCGGGAATAAAGGCGGCTTTTGAAATTTTTGTGGAACCGGATGATAAAGTAATGACGCTTTGGCCGACATACGCGATGTACGACGTTTACACAAAAATGTTTCAGGCGAAAGCGATTTTGATTAATTATGAAGACGGATTGTGCATTAACACGGAAAAAATCATCAATCAAATTGAAATTCAAAAGCCAAAATTAATTTGTCTGGCGAATCCGAACAGTCCGACCGGGACGGTCCTGTCTCCGGCCGAGCTTGAAAAAATTATTAATCGCGCGGCCGCAAACAGAGTAATTGTTTTAATAGATGAAGCGTATTATCCATATTATAGTCAAACCGCGATTCATTTAATAAAGAAGTATCCGAATTTAATGATAACTAGAACATTTTCCAAAGCTCAAGGGCTGGCCGCCGGCCGTTTGGGTTTTGTCGTCAGCAATGAAAAAATAATTGAATGCTTGCACAAAGTCCGGCCAATGTACGAAGCGAACGCATTCGGCGTCCGTTTCGCGGAATATATTATTGATCATCCGCGGATCGTCGAAAATAATTTGCGCGAGACAGCCGCCGGAAAAGAATATTTGGAAAAGTCGCTCGCGGAAATGAATCTGCCGTTTCATAAAAGCTACGCGAATTTTATCAATATCAAGGTTGGCAGTCATGAAAAAAGCGTTCAGCTAGAACAAAAAATGCGCGAACAAAAAATCCTGATAAAATCCGGCGTCGCGAACTGCCCACTCAGCGATTGCATTCGCGTCAGCATTGGCAATGTCGAGCAGATGAAAATATTTATTAACGCGTTGAAGCAAACGCTTGGCAATCCGACAGGCGGCGGATTAATAAATGATAGCGATGAGTTATTAAAAGTATTACGCGAACGATAGAAACAATTGGGCAGGACTATATCCTTCGGAAAATATTTTAAAATCATTAATATGAAAGCGATTGTTTTCGGCGGTTCTGGATTTCTCGGCAGCCATGTCGCCGATGCGCTGACCGATAAAGGTCATCAGGTAGTGATTTTCGATTTAAAAGAATCAAAATATTTAAAATCAGGGCAAGCAATGATAATCGGCGACATTTTGGATTTGGAAAAAGTGAAGCAAACTGTCAGCGGAGCCAAGGCTGTTTATAATTTCGCCGGACTGGCCGATTTAGACAGGGCTTCAAATTTGCCGCTCGAAACGATAAAAAGCAATATTTTGGGAAACGCTCATATTCTTGAATCCATAAAAGACGAAGAAATCGAGCGCTATATTTTTGCTTCTTCGGTTTACGTTTATAGTAAAGCCGGCTCATTTTATAAAAGCAGCAAACAGGCCTGCGAGGCGTATATTGAGGAATATTCAAAAAAATATAATATCCCTTACACGATCGTGCGCTATGGTTCATTGTACGGTCCGCGCGCGGACGACAGCAATCCGATTTATCGTTTGCTGAAGCAGATAATTCAAGAACAAAAAATTTCATACTGGGGCAGCGGTGAAGAAACGAGGGAATATATTCATGTCGAAGACGCGGCTAGGTGCTCGGTGGAAATTTTGGAACAAAACTTTATCAACCAGCATGTGATTTTGTCCGGCCATCATCCGATAAAATCAAAAGAAATGTTGACCATGATTAATGAAGCGCTGGGCAATAAATTCCCGATGGAGTTCAGACAGGAAAACCCTGAAGACCATTATCAGGTGACGCCGTATTCATACAATCCGAAGATTGGACGAAAATACATCAGTTCGTTTTATTTGGATATGGGACAGGGATTGCTCCAATGTTTTGAAGAGATACATCATGAATTATCTGGCTGTCAAGAACCGCTGATAAAAACCAGTCAGCCAGTAAATATTAACGAGTCAAATTTAGCTTCAAAAAAATTCAAAGTTTTGTTTATTTATCCAAACACAATGATGGCGACGCTAATTCCACTGCATATCAGTCAATTATCCGCCTGCCTTAGAGAAAAGGGAATCGAGACCGATGTCTTTGACACCACTTTTTATAAAACCGAGAATATCAATTTTGAATTAAAAAAAGTTGAGTTGTTGCAGGTCAAACCGTTTAGCTATGAAAAGACAGGCATAAAATTAAAAGAGACGAATATCAGCGATGATTTGAAACAGAAAGTTGAAAATTATAAACCAGATTTAATCGCTATTACGTTAGTTGAAGATACTTTTGAACTTGGCCGCGCGCTGCTCAATTCCATCAAAGATTTTCATGTCCCTGTTATCGCCGGCGGCGTTTATGCCACCTTTTCGCCGGAAGAGGTGATAAATCTCGACTCTGTTAATATCGTCTGCCTCGGCGAGGGCGAGGAGGCGCTGGTTGAACTTTGCGAACGAATGGCGCGAGGGCAAAATTATTGCGATATTAAAAATTTATGGATAAAACGGCCAGACGGCGAAATTATAAAGAATCCGCTGCGGCCGCTTGTTGATTTAGACAAACTCGCAGTCATTGATTTTGATATATTCGGCAAAGAGCGGCTTTACCGGCCGATGTTCGGGAAAATCTACACCATGGTCCATCTTGAACTTGATCGCGGCTGTCCGTACGCGTGCACTTATTGCGAAGCGCCGCGTTTAAGAGAATTATTTCAACAAAATCAATGCGGCGCATACTACCGCAAAAAATCCGCTAAAAAAATTATTGACGAGATGAAACATCTCGTACACAAATATAATCCGGACTATGTTAATTTCAACGCTGAATCTTTTCTCGCCAGGACAGTTGAAGAATTGAAAGAAATTTCTGATTTATATCAAGAAATCAAAATTCCATTTTGGTGCCAATCAAGACCAGAGACGGTCACCGAAGAAAAAATAAAAATATTGAAGGAGATGGGTTGCGACAGCATGCAATTTGGCGTTGAGCACGGCAATGAACAATTTCGCGCCAGAATGCTTAATCGGCATTGCACGAACGAATTAATGCTAAACGCGCTGAAAATCGTCGAAAAATTCGGCCTATCATACACTGTTAATAATATCATTGGATTTCCTGAAGAGACGCGCGAGCTGATATTTGACACCATAGAATTCAACCGTTTAATCAATCCGCGTACGATGAATTGCTATTTAATGACGCCGTACAAAGGGACGCAAATACATAAATTTTGTCTTGAGAAAGGTTATTTAACGCCGCAAGACAAAGTTTATCAACTGCTTGACAGCGTGCCGTTAAGAAATCAACCGTTAAGCTACGAAGAGTTAAAAGGTCTTCAGCGAACATTTCCGTTATATGTTAAATTTTCCAGGGATGAATGGGAAAACATAAAACGCGCTGAAAAATTTGACGAGAAAGGTAACAGGGTGTTTGTCGAATACCAAGCGCGCTACCGAGAACTGTTTTTTCAATAATGACGAGGAAGATATTATGTTCGTAAAAACGACCTTGAATTTATTAAATGAAATTTTTATTCGTAAGCGCTTTTTCCAAACAAATATTTTCTCCGGCACCACGTCAAACAGAGAAATTCGCGACGCCTTGCGCGCCGTGTTCAGCAAACGCTTAACTATCGGCCCTGAAATTGACGTTTACGAAAGAAAATTTGCCGAATATCTTGGTGTTCGAAAATGCTTTAGCTTTTCCACCGGCCGAATGGCGCTTTACGCGATTTTGAAAGTGCTAAACATTGGACCAGGCGATGAAGTCATTATTCCCGCGTTCACCTGCGTGGTGGTTCCGAACGCGATTATTTACGCCGGCGCTAAACCGATTTACTGCGATATTGAGTCGGAACGGTTCGGACCCGAGCCCAAGGATTTGGAGGCGAAAATATCGCCCAGAACCAGAGCCGTCATCGCGCAACATACTTTTGGCGTTCCGTGTCTAATTGATGAAATAATTGAAATCGGGAAAAAATATGGCATTCCCGTAATTGAAGATTGTGCGCACGCGCTCGGCGGGAAAGAAAAAGGCCGTCCGGTTGGGACGCTTGGATACGCCTCATTCTTTTCCACCGACCATACTAAAGTAATCTCCACTGGCATCGGCGGCCTGGCCGTCAGTAATGATGCGGCATTAACGCAAAAATTAGAAATTATATATAATGAATCAAAATTTTTATCTTCTTGGCAAATTAGACGACAAATTCTCACATACGCGATTTTTCATTGTTTAACGCACCCGCGAGTTTATTGGTTAAGTAAGTCGTTTTTGTCTCTTTTGGTAAAAACCAAAATAGCGATGTTCATTACGGATTATTTAAAATTGACCAAACCAACGGCTTATCCGTTTCCAGCGCGTTTATCCAATGTTCATAGTCAAATTGGAATTTCTCAATTGGACAGCTTAACTGAAAATCTCGCTGATCGAAAAAGAATCGCCAATGAGTTTGAAAATATAACCGAAGTCAATGAAAAATTATTCAAAAACGAAGAGCTTGACTGTGTTTGGCTCCGCTATCCGATATTAGTTGAAAATCGTGACGATTTTATCCGCGACTTGGAGAAATACTATGATTTTGGTATTTGGTTCACCACGGTCGCCGGCTGTCGCTCATCAAATTTTGCAGACATCGGCTATACTGTTGGCTCCTGTCCAAATGCCGAAAGAATTACTAAACAAATTGTCAGCATCCCAACCCATAGCCGCGTAAAGCCAAAACATATTTTGCTTAACGCTTTACAGCGGCTTAATAAAACCTCGCGAGGAACATATATATATGAACGAAGCAGATAAAATCCGTTTGTCAAAATCTATTGTCGGCGAACAGGAAGCAGAGGCGGTGAGGCGTGTTATAATTGAAGACGGCTATCTCGGCATGGGCAAGCACGTCCAGTCCTTTGAACGAAAAATTCAAGAATATCTTGAAACAAAAAAAGAAGTTGTTTGCGTTAATTCCGGCACCGCCGCCATTCATTTGGGACTGGCCGCGCTTGGATTGGCGCCTGATAGCGAAGTGCTGGTGCAGTCATTGACATTCGTGGCGACATTTCAGGCGATTACCGCGGCCGGACTCAAACCAGTCGCGTGTGAAATTGTTCCAGAAACGTGCACTATTGATTTAGCGGACGCGGAAAAAAGGATAACGGAAAAAACCAAAGTTATTTTGCCCGTTCACTACGCCAGCCGGCCGGGCGACCTCGACGTTATATATAAGTTCGCGGAAAAACATAAATTACGCGTGGTGGAAGACGCGGCGCACGCTTTTGGCTCCATTTATAACAATAAAAAAATCGCTTCATTCGGCGATATAATTTGTTTCAGCTTTGACGGCATAAAAAATATCACGTCCGGCGAAGGCGGCGCGATCGTAACCGACGACGGGAATGTATTGCGATACATCAAGGACGCGCGCTTGTTGGGCGTGCAAAAAGACACGGAAAAAAGATATTCCGGCCAACGCAGTTGGGAATTTGACGTGAAAAATCAAGGATTCCGTTATCACATGAGCAATTTGTTCGCCGCTATTGGACTAGTTCAGCTTGAACGGCTGGAGCTTGAATTTAAACCGAAGAGACAAGTTTTGGCAAAAAATTATTTTAATGCGTTTAAAGAAATTCCCGGCGTGAAATTATTCCAAAACGATTTTGACGCCATTGTCCCGCACATTTTTCCAATACGAATTTTAAATAGTCAGCGAGATAATTTGCGTCAATACTTAATTGATTGTAACATTGAATGCGGCGTCCATTATTTGCCCAATCATTTGTTGACATATTACGGCGCTGGCGCCACTAAATTGCCTGCGACCGAACAGATTTACTCTGAACTTTTAAGTATTCCGCTTCATCCCGGCATTTCAGACGATCAGCAAAATTATATAATTGAGAAAATAAAATTATTTTTTAATCAAAACTAATATGAAGGTCGTAATTTTATGCGGCGGCCAAGGAATGCGCATTCGCGAAGAAACCGATGACAAGCCGAAACCAATGATTAAAATCGGCGATCGGCCGATTGTCTGGCATATAATGAAACTATACGCCCATTATGGCTATAATGATTTCATTTTATGCCTCGGCTACAAGCAAGAAATTATCAAGGATTATTTTATGCGTTACGCGCATTTGAATTCCAGTTTCACGATTAACCTGAATCAGCAAGGGCTGTATTATCACGATAATCATTCGGAAAATTGGAATGTAACGTTAGTTAACACCGGACAAGAAACAAAAAAAGGCGGCCGGCTAAAAATCGTCGCTCCGCACATTACTACTGATAAGTTTATGCTGACATATGGCGACGGCGTTGCTGACATAAACATTAAAAATCTAGTTGATTTCCACAACGCGCACGGGAAAAAAGTAACTTTCACGGGCATTCATCCAATTTCCCGTTTCGCTACGATTGAAACTGACATCAACGGCGAAATCGTGGGCTGGAGCGAGAAAAAACAACTGGAATCATATATCAACGGCGGATTTTTTGTCATAAATCGCGACGCGTTAAATTACATAGACGGCGATTGCGAATGGGAAGTTGAGCCGATGCAGAAAATAGCCGCGGAAAAACAAGTGGCAATGTACAAACACGATGGATTTTGGCAATGCATGGATACGTACCGTGACTATAAATTTTTAAACGACCTTTGGAACAATAATCAAGCCAAATGGAAAATATGGTAAATCAATTGAATTTATTCGGCGGCATTTATCAAAACAAGCGCGTGCTGATCACCGGCCACACTGGATTTAAAGGTTCGTGGTTGGCTTTATGGTTGCTGGGGCTTGGCGCCAAGGTAGCCGGTTATTCGGCTTACCTGCCGTCGTCGCCGTGCAATTTCCAAGTTTTAGATTTGCAAAATAAAATCAAACATTACGAAAACGACACTCGCGATTTGGCCGCTTTACGGCGCGCGATCATGGAATTCCAACCGGAAATAATTTTCCATCTGGCGGCCCAGCCCATTGTCAAAAAATCCTTCAAAGAACCGCGTTTGACATTTGAATCAAATTTAATGGGAGCGGTCAATTTGCTTGAATGCGTTAAAGACGCTCCCTGCATCAAAGCCGTGGTCGTGATTACGAGCGACAAAAGCTATCGTAATAAAGAATGGGCGTGGGGCTATCGCGAAGACGATGAGCTCGGCGGCGACGACCCGTACAGCGCGTCAAAGGCGTGCGTTGAGATCGCTTGCCGTTCGTATCAATTCTCATTTTTTAAAAATAATCCGAACTTGAACATCGCTACCACGCGCGCCGGCAATGTCATTGGCGGCGGCGATTGGGCGGAGGATCGCATCGTGCCGGATTGCATACGTTCGTTAAGTCGGAATGAAATCATTAACATTCGATCGCCGAGAGCGACGCGGCCGTGGCAACATGTTCTCGAACCGCTTAGCGGTTATTTATGGCTTGGACGTCAATTAATTATTGAGCCGACGCGCCATGACGGGCAAGCATATAATTTCGGACCAGACAATAAGGTTATCCAACCTGTTTCTGAAATGGTCAAAGAAATCATCAAGCATTGGGGTCAAGGAAATTTTCGGCAAGAGACGGAAAACCTAGAACAGAAAGAATGCACTTTATTAAAATTAAATTGCGACAAAGCGCTTAATGAACTGCATTGGCGCGCGATTCTTGGCTTTGAAGAGACAATCAAATTGACAGTGGATTGGTATCGGCGTTTTTATTTCGGCGGCGTAAATATGTTCGATTTCGCTAATTCGCAAATTAGCCATTATGTTGACAAGGCGGCTGTCGAAAATCTTGAATGGACGAAATAATTTTTCAATGATTTTTAATTAAATACTTTTTTATGATTCAAGGTCTTGAAATCGCGCCGCTCAGAATCATGGCGGACAATCGCGGCAAAGTAATGAAGATGGCTGACGTAAACACGCCGTTTTTTGAACGTTTTGGCGAAATTTATTTTTCTTTCATCAACCCAGGTGTTATCAAAGGATGGAAAAAACATTCGCGCTCGACGCAACTTTTCAGTGTGCCGATCGGAGCGATTAAATTTGTTGTCTTTGATGATCGTGTTGATTCGTTGACTAAAGGCCAAATCCAGGAAATTGGATGTGGGGAAAGCGCTTACAATTTAATCAAAATGCCGGCTGGCGTTTGGTATTCATGGAAATGTCTTAGCGAGTTTCCAGCCATGATTGCCAGCTTGATTAACGAACCCCATGATCCGACCGAGGCGATTTCCTCGGAAATAAACAACAACTCAATAATTCCTTATCAATGGAAATAACATGGAAACAATCAAACAAGCGACACAGCCAAGAGTCAGCGTAATAATGAATTGCTACAATTCCGCCGAATTTTTAAAAGAGGCGATTGATTCGGTTTACCGGCAGACAATCAGCGGCTGGGAAATTATTTTTTGGGATAACGCGTCAACGGACGCGAGCGCCGGCATTGCGAAAAATTACGATAGCCGGTTGCGATATTTTCATGGCGCGATCAACTTGCCGCTTGGCGAAGCGAGAAATAAAGCGGTCGCCGAAGCGCGAGGCGAATTCATCGCCTTCCTTGATTGCGACGATATTTGGCTGCCTGAAAAGCTTGAAAAGCAGCTGCAAATTTTTAGCACTGACGACAACCTGGCGCTCGTTTACACTAACACAGTAAAATTTCAGAACAATTATGAAGTCGTTGATTTTCGCGAAAACGATGAACCGCCGCCAAGCGGACGAATTTTTGAGCATTTATTAAAAAAAGATTTTATCACCTTGTCTTCGGCCATGTGCCGGAAAAAACATTTGCTCTCGCTGAATTCAATCTTTAATCCGCTTTTCCATGTTGGCGAGGACTGGGAGCTGTGGTTGCGTTTGTGTTATTATTTTTCCGCTGGATACGTCCCCGAGCCGCTGACGAAATGGCGCATAAATCCGAACAGCATGACGCATAAAAAATTTTTGCTTTATTCCGCGGAAACGAAAATGATAATCGATATCCTAAAAAATCTTGACTCTAGAATCGGTCTTGAATATAGCGATGAATTGCGGGCGCTGGAAGACGTCGCTATCTATTATCAAGGGCTCGGTCTGTGGTTTGAAGGCCGCGGTCATGAAGCGAGGCGGACACTTCGCCCCCATGTCAAGAAGAGCATAAAATTTTTTCTCGCCTATGTCATTTCATTTTTTCCGCAAAATTTTATAAATTTTTTAGAAAAAATATATTTTCGTTTCCGATTGAACAAACTATTTACCCGATGAAAAATTTATTTATTTTTGACAATGCGATTGACGCGTCGTCAATATTGAAAATTAAATCAGCGGATTGTCCAAAGAGCAAAGGCCTCCTTTTCCCGTTGACTTCGAATCCGGACATAATTAACTCTGTTAAATCCGCGTTATTTAAAAAAAACAATATAAATCCGGAAGTCCTGCCGACAGCGGCCAGCATTGACCGAGAAGTTGATAAACTGCGCGAAAGGATAGCCAAGTTAATCGGCGCGGCTGGTGAAATTATAGTCAATGGCGTTAATGTTAAACAATATTTTTATATCGCGCGGAGAGATGTTTCCGCCTGGTGGTTCTCGCAATTGGCGGAAAAGAATACGATAAAAAACTCGGGATTATTTAAGATCGCCCAGCTGGAAGCAATCGCCAGCGCGATTGACATTTATGATATTAGTCATTGCTGTATCGTTGTTGAAGATAGGGAATTAAAACAAGCGATCAGCGCGATTTGTCAACAACGGAAAATTAAATACATAGCGTTAAAAAGTAAACAGCGGAAAAACATTTCAAGATCGAAACTTATCAAACGATACTTGCATCAATCTAACCGACTGCCGATAATTTTTGCCAGAGCTTTTTTAACGTTTGTCTGCCGGATGATTCGGGCAATCCAGGTAAGAATCGCTCTCGGCCGAATTCCCATATTCGCTGGCAGTCAGGATAATGGGTTATTAATCTGCAGTTATTTTCCGTGCGCGGATCCAGCTAAAGTCAAGAATGGACAATTAGAAAATAAATTTTTGGGGAAACTCGAACCCTTGATAAAAAGCATAAAAGAAAAAATTATTTGGTTGTGGCTGTTCGTTTATGTTGATAATCGAACTTACGGCGACGCGGTTCATCTGGCGAAACAACTGCGAAGCAAAGGTGAAAATGGTTATTTGCTCGAACAATTTTTAACTATTGCCGGCGTTTTGCGCGTTTGCCGACAATGGGCATCGCTGGCACATAGATATTTAAGGGTTAAAACAAAATTAAACGCTGAAATCACGCGGTTATTCGGTCAAAACGACTATTCGGTGATAATAAAAAAAATGAACGACCGTTCTTTCGTTGGTTGGCAGGGATTGGAAAGTTTGATCTATCTTGAATTATTTTGCAACGCTTTTAAACGACTACCCCTTTCTGGCAAATGCTTGCATTTCGCGGAAATGCACACGTGGGAAATCGCTCTTAACGCGGCCAAGCGGATGTTCGTGCCAACGATGGAGACAATCGGCTATGTCCACACTTCCGTTTCGTCGAATTATTTTTTCTATTTCCGCGATCAAGTTGAAATTTCAAAAAATAAATATGATTATCCTGTCGATGATGTTGTCGCGGCCAATGGCGGAATTACTGCTTCGTTATTGAGGCAATCGTATTATCCGCGCGTGGAAGAAATCGAAGCGACGCGGTTTTTATATCTTAATGAAAAGTTGAGACAAATTCTTCCTCCAAAAGATAACTTAATCGTTGTCGCGACTTCAGCCAGCCGCGCGGAGACAGAAGAAATAATTTCGCTCGTCAAAAGCGCGTTTTATGGTACGAATTCATTTAAAATATGGTTTAAAGGACATCCAACGCTTCCGCTCGATGGCGTCTTTAAAAAATTAGAAATCGAGTCCATTGAAAATAATTTTTGCATTAGACAAAGGCCAATAAATGAATTGCTTCAAAACGCGAAAATCCTTATAGTCGGCGATTCAGCCGTGGCGCTGGAAGCGCTGGCGCTCGGCTGTTATGTCGTGATTCCAGTATTAAGCGCTTGGATGTTTATGTCGCCGCTGAAAGGACACGAAGAATTTTATGCGAAAACATATAGCGTTGATGAATTAAGAGAGAAAATTAATGAATTGGTATTAAAATCGTCACAAAATAACCGAGAGAAAATTCAGTATTTCGTCAAGCAGTATTGGCATTTAGACGAAGCGATGACGCGTTGGGAAAAATTGATGAAACAATAATATGTCTTTTAAATATTTTTTATATTTTTGCATATTTGCCATACCTTTCTTGCCGCAAGGAACAGGTTTTTATTTCGGACACGGCGTGCCCACGTTGGATTTGCCTCGAATTTTAATGATTCTCCTTATATTCAGCTGGCTTATAAAAAAAGCAGTGCATGGAGAATGCTTTCATTTATATAAAGGCAACATCACTAATTTTTTACTGTTATTAATCATCGCTCAATTCATTTCAATTTTCGCGGCGGATAAATTAATTCAATCAACCGTTGTTTGGATTGGATATTTACTGTATTATTATGTAATCTTCTTCATTTTAAGCGACCAAATTAAAACAGACGAAGAATGGCGAAAAATCTTTAAGACGATTACTTTTCTCGGCGTTGGCATGGCCATCGTCGCCATAATAGAATTTATTTTACAGCGCGGAATTTACGACCAGTTCAGGTTCGCTTGGCTGGCGAATCCGAGTTTAAATTTGAACTTTGAATTATGGCGTATAGAAGGGCTTATGGTCAGCAAGGGACCGTATGGAGGGTCTCAATCATTTGGATTCTTTTTCTCGATTATTTTTTTTCTAGTGCTTTACGATTTTTTGCGCGAGAAAAAAAAATCAGCGAAAGTTTATAAATTGATGGAGACAATCATGGTCGCGCTTGCGTTACTGACCACACAAGTCAGAGCGGCGATTATCGCGGTTTCTGTTTCTTTCGTTATATCATTGTTTCTGCAAAAACTCTCCCGCCAGCAAATTAAAAACATTTTACTGTCATCCACAATAATTTTGGTTTCCATCATAATAATCAACCGGGCCGTGCCGGCGGGATTTTGGCAATACACATTTTCAGAAAGCGTAACGAAAATCCAGCGCGAACAAAGCACATTTTTCAAACGCGTTGATGGGTTGAAAATTACATTGGAAGACATCGCGAAAAAACCAATTCTTGGATACGGAACGGGCGCCGTGGTGAAACATATGTCCCAAATATCAAAATTCGAACTCCGTTCAGATTTGCCGTTGGCAATAGCTTTTTACATTGAAAGCGGCGTATTCGGTTTTCTAGCGTTTTTAGGTTTAATCTATTCTCTTCTCGTGTCGCTATGGCGATTCCACGAAAAACACAAAACAGAGATGTTGCCATATTATTTATTATTAAGTTTTTTGTCTTATATTATCAGCACTTCAAGCGCGCCACAACTTGAATCGTCGTTCATATTTTTTGTTCTTTTGGCGTACGCCGCTTTTTTAACAAAGAAAAAAACAATAAACATTTCAATCATTTAAATGTTAAATCAAATATTTAAAAATAAAACCGTGTCCATTACCGGAGCGACTGGTTTCGTCGGTAAACACTTGACGGAACTTCTTATTGACGCCGGCACCAACGTTGAAATTCTTACCCGCCAATCAATGTCTTCGTTGCCTTCTAATTGGCAAACGAGAACAACCATTGTCCATGGCGACCTTTTTAGTTTAAATAATTTTGGGCAAAACAGCGATTATGTCTTTCATTTGGCCGTGGAAAATTTCAATAAAAAACTAATGACGCAAATTAATGTAATAGGCACTAAAAAGATCGTTGAGCGTCTAAAGGACTCCGCAAAAATAAAAAAATTCATCTTCCTTTCAAGCATTTGCGTTTTTGGAAATAGGCACAAAGAAAAAGTTATTAGCGAAGAAGCAATTTGCCTCCCTCGAAATCAATACGAAAAGACAAAATACGAGGCCGAGATTTTTATTAGAAACCAAATTTCACTGGGATTTCCGGCTGTTATAATTAGACCGAGCATTATTTACGGCCCTGGCGCCAAAGAAAATAATAATTTTTTCAGAATCGTCAAGGCGATTAAACGTGGCTACTTTTGTTTTGTCGGCGAGCAAAAATCATTCTATAATATAATATACATTCACGACGTAATTCGCGCTCTTCTTGCCCTTGCCCAAACTGAAAATTCGGAAAACAACAAAATATTCTCGATCAATGAGCCCATTGAATGGCGTGAGTTTTGCGTTTTAGTGCAAAAACAGCTTGGATTAAGCAATAAGATTCACACTATACCGAAAGCAATCGCCTGGCCGCTTTCCATTGTTGGCAGCGGATTTCGTTATTTGAAATTGCCGTCGCCAATAACATATGTCGCGTACAAAATTTTAACATGTCCAAGCGTTTACGGTACCAAAAACGCGGAATTTCAATTAAGCGGAATTGAAAAAATTGGCCACGAACGCGGTATCGCGGAAACAATAAATTACATGAAGTCCGCAGGAATTATATGAAAAAAGTGCTTTTCATCGCGACTATTCCGTCAAGCATAAAAGAATTTAGTTTGGATTTCATGCGATTCATAAGGAATCGGGGATTTTATGTTGAAGCAATCGCGGGGATTGGCAGCCAGGCTGAATTCGTGCGGCAACAAGGTTTTAAATGCCATGAAATCGAAATCGCGCGCGGAATCAATCCGATCAAAGACATCATTTCTCTTTTCAAAATAAAAAAAATAATTCAGGATGGAAATTTTGATTTGGTCCACACTCAAACCGCGAAAGCTGGATTTATCGGCCGCATAGCGGCCTGGACGGAAAAGGTGCCTATTATAATCCATACCGCCCACGCCTGGCCGTTTCATCCATTTTTATCGTTTTGGAAAAAAAAGTACTATTTATATTTAGAAAAACTGGCGGGGAAACTATGCGACGCGATAATCGTTGACAGTAAGGAAGTTAAACGTTACGGTCAATCGTTCAAGGTCGCGCCTGAAAGCAAGGTTCATCAAATTTACATGGGAATTGATCTTGAACGCTTCAAGCCATGCGGCGACGAGCAGAAAGTGGAATTTCGCCGGCGTCTCAACATTCCGATTGAGAAAATCATCGTCGGCGCGATTTCAAGACTGGTCAACGACAAGGGGATTGAAACAATAATTGAATGCGCGGACGCGCTTAAAACTAATTTTAACGTGGAATTTTTGATTCTTGGCGAAGGCGAACAGCGGGAAAAATTTGAAAAAATGATAACCGCGCGCGGACTGAATGAAAAAATTCATCTGCTTGGATACATAAACGACGTATTGCCATATTTGCAAGCGTTTGATATTTTCTTTTTACCGACATGGCGAGAGGGTTTTGGCGTGGTTTTCGCCGAAGCGCAAGCCTGCGGTATTCCGGTTATTTCCAGCAAAATCGCGCCATTAGACGAAGTCGTTTCCGATAATTGTTCTGGTTTCCTGTTCCCGCCAAACAGCGTCGTTCAATTCGTTGAAGCGACCATAAAATTGTTTGACAAAGAGCGGCGAAGAAAAATGGGCGAATGCGGCGTCAAACATATCCGCGAAAACTTTGATCTGCGCCGGATAAACGAACAAACGCTGTCGCTCTATCAATCGCTATTTAATCAAAAAACATTATTTTATAAATTATGAAATTTTTAATTACCGGCGGAGCTGGTTTTATCGGCTCTCATTTGGCGGATGAATTGCTTTTAAGAGGAAACCAAATCGTCGCGCTGGACGATTTATCAACTGGTTCATTGCGAAATATCGCCCATCATCGGGACAACAAAGATTTTCAATTCATTCAAGGTTCGGTGCTTGATGAAAGATTGGTAAATGAAGCCGTGGCTGACGCTGATTTTATTTTTCATCTGGCGGCGGCGGTCGGCGTTAATTTAATAATGGAGAAACCGCTTGAATCGTTAAAGACAAACATTCACGGCACTGAAAACGTGTTAAACAGCGCGAACCAATTCGGCAAAAAAGTGTTATTGACTTCCACCTCGGAAATTTACGGAAAGTGCCAAGATTTTCCATTAAAAGAAGATGGCGACCGAGTTCTGGGCTGCCCGCAAAAAATTCGTTGGAGTTATTCGACCGCCAAGGCCGTTGACGAGGTGATGGCGTATTTGTATTGGAAAGAAAAAAAAATTCCGACAATAATAGTCAGATTATTCAATACCGTCGGTCCGCGCCAAACCGGCGCCTACGGCATGGTTCTGCCCAGATTTATCAAGCAAGCTTTAAATAACGAAGACATTACGATTTACGGCGACGGAACGCAGACGCGCTGTTTCACTTACGTTAAAGACGTCGTGAACGCGTTAATTGAATTAATAAATTGTCCAATGGCTGTCGGCAATGTTTATAATATCGGCAGTCAAGAAGAAATTAGCATTAAAGAATTGGCTGAACGCGTGATCAAGGCGACCGGCTGCAGTTCTAAAATCGTGTTTATTCCATATCAAAACGCTTACGCGGAAGGATATGAGGATATGGCGCGACGACTGCCATCAATCGAGAAAATCGCGTCGGCGATTGGTTATGCCCCAACAATGAAAATCAATGATATAATAAATAAGTTGATAGAATCCCAGATAACTTAAAGCATCAGCTATTATGTTGAATGCTATTTATTATTCAGCGCTGGCATTCGCGTTAATAATGATTTTAACGCCGGTTATCATAAAAATGACGGTCAAGAGCGGGTTCACGGCGAAACCGCGAATTGACCGATGGCATCAAAAAGAAACCGCGCTGTTGGGCGGGCTTGGAATTTTTATCGCCTTCATCGTTCCAAGCTTCATTTTCGCGCTTCAGACGGGACAAAATAAGGCGTTATTATTTTGCTTGGCATTAATTTTTTTGTTAGGCCTGGTTGATGATTTATTTAAAATAAGCGCTCGGGCGAAGCTTATCGGTCAAATATTAATCGCGGCGATAATTGTTATTTTAAGCGTTAATTTTTCGGCGCCGATATCTCTGCTTGTCGCGATAATAATGATTTTATGGATTGTCGGAATCACGAACGCGTTTAATCTCATTGATAACATGGACGGACTATCAGCCGGCATCGCCGCGCTCACAAGTTTATTTCTGCTAATCATAAACTTTCATTTTAATCAAATAAATCCCTTTATAATCAATGCCATTTTCCTCTCCACCATGATTGGTTTTTTATTTTACAATTCTAATCCGGCAAAAATTTTTATGGGCGACGCTGGCAGTCTTTTCATCGGATTTTATTTGGCAACCGCCGCCATCAGCGCAATTAATCAGACAAATGAAACACCGCTTAAAATGTTATTCGTCGCGTTACTTATATTTCTTATCCCGCTGTTGGACATGACTTTCGTTGTAGTAATGCGGAAATTAAATCACCAAAAAATTAGCGTGGGCGGAAGAGATCACACGTCACATCGTCTGGCCGTCATCACAAAATCGGAAAAAAAACCAGTGCTGTTATTAGATTTATTAAGTATTCTCGGCGGAGCGACGGCGGTCTCACTTTTTCGCCAAAACATGATTTTTTTCTGGGGCGGCGTTTTCTTATTAATATTTTTTATTGCGTATTTAATTTATAAAATCACGAAGGTTCAAGTTTATCCGCCGACGAAAAATTAAAAAATTCTACTATATGCGTTTGCGCCAATGGCTAACCGCGATCCGACAACAATGGCAGTTTATAATATACGTGTTTATCGGCGTGCTTTTACGGCCGAGCGAACTCGCTTGGAATAGGCAACTATTGTTCTTCGCGTATTTTCTGTTGCTTTTCTTTACGATTAACTTTTTGCTCCGGCGGACGGACAATAAAAATCGAACGGAAAACAAACAGACGGCGCTCTGGGGATATTTGATGTTATTCTCATTTATTTTCATTTTGATTACGCGATTAATTCCATTCTATCAGTTTGGAGAAGCGCCGCTCGGTTATGACACGGGATTTTATCTCCGTAATTTTTACGTGAACGACTCCTCGTTCCTCTCCTCATCCGCTTATTATTTAAATCTAGTGCCATTGCACATATTCGGACTTTCGCCGCTACACGCTATTTCTTTCATTTATGTGATTTCGCAACTGCTTATCGCTGGCGGACTTTACATATTGTTTCGTTCGACAAAAACCAAAGACAGCTCGGCGCTGGCGGCAATCGCGATTTTTCTGTTTTCAATTTCCGCTCTGCAATTTTACGCTTATTGGTGGATGTTAGGGCAACAAATGATCGCCACGGCTTTCCTGTTAATCACTATCGCTTTGCTCTTTCGCCATCCGCTTTTGGCTATTTTTACCGGCGCGGCCGGATTTCTTTTTCATTTGCCGACTTTCGGCTTATTCGCGTTGTCCTTTTTCGTTTTTTCGTTGATAAATATCGTCTACTGTTTCGCGCGTAAAAAAGAAATCAATAGCTATCTGATTAAACTTTTTATAATCGGCGCCTGCCTGTCAATCATTATTATCGTTTTTAAGGGCGCACTTTTGTGGCAATATTTCAATGAATATATTATTGAACACAAAGGATTATATAATACGTTTCCATTTTGGGAAATCGTGCGCTTTAAGGGCGCGTTTCTATCTGTTTCAACGTTAAGCGTTACCAGTATCGTTCTATTGCCTTTCACGGTCTATGGACTTCTTAAACCGTCTTTGTGGAAATTGGCGTTTAACACTGACAACGTTTCGCGTTCGTTCATTATTTTCCTTTACGTTTCGTTTTTTATTTTGCTTCCCTTAGTAATTTTCCCCGTTATCTATCAACAGCGTTTCATGATTATTTTAGATTTATTCATTATTATATTCGCCACGCCTGTTTTATATTTGTTGATAAGCCGCTTCGCCAATGATAAAATTATAAAAATTATTATGTTCCTTTTTCTTGCGTGCGCTTTTTATAACGTTGGCGCTATGGCCTGGAAAAAACAACCGCAAATTCCGCCGGAAGAACTTCAGGAAATAAAAAGTTTATCAATGACGGCGGAATCCGACGCGTTCATTATCGCGACAAATAGCTTTTATACTCCCTGGATTTACGGCTTCGGCGGACGGAAAAGCTATGGACCTGGCTGGGGACCAGACCCTTGGGGATATGATAGCTGGATGGAATTTTGGAGGGGCAGTGATGAAGAAGCAAAAATGGAAATGATAAATTCAACCTTTGCAAGCCCCACCTATTTTTTTATCGGCGCAAAACAGCAACAAGGGTTTCCTTTCCAAATTTTTATTGAAAAAAACGAAAAATTCATTAATATCAGCCCGCATGTTTGGAAATTCACGCCATCATTATGATAAAATTGGATTGGCATAAATTTCAAAGTCAAATAATAATAATTTTATTATCTATCATAACAATGGTCATATTTCTTATGGCTTGGTACGATTTTGTCGTCGCCTTAACGATTGCCATCGGCGGCTTTTTTACTTTATATTTTCCAGGACTGAACGTCAGTTTCATGTTTTTTCCGGAGACGCGTTCTTTCGCTCGTGATGGCCAATCTGATTTCAAAATAACCTCTCTTGATTCGATGGAGCGGCAAATATTTAGCCTTTTTCTGTCAATTTGCGTTGTTGTCCTTTCTTTGGTTATTCTTCGTTTCCTCAAAATAGAGCTAAGCGCTACTAGAGTAATTATAATCATTGCTATTATCAATATTTTAACGATAATTGGAAATATTTTTAGTTATAAACTCAAGATAAAAAGCAATTAATTTATACAGATTCATTTCATTATGTTAAAAAAGGCACTGAAATGGCTTTTTCAAAGAACAACCGCGAAGAGAACCGCGTTTTTCTTGTTAGCTGATTTTTTTATAATATCAGCTTCTTGCTTGTTTGGTTTTATTTTGCGTTTTGACGGCAAGATAATCCCAAAATATTATCCGATGATTGGATATTTTATTTTATTATCCGCTCCGATAATAATTTTTCTGCTATGGCGAGAGCGGTTGTATTACATATCATGGTCGTTTGTCAGCGTGAAGGAATTATTGCGTTTATTGCGGGCGGTAACACTTGGATTTCTGATAATTGGCGCCGCGCTTTTTCTTTTGCGAGATTATCAAACGTTCATCGGTTTTCCAAGGTCAATTATTTTTATCAGCGGTTTGCTGGCGTTGATCATGCTTAGTGGCTTGCGTTTTGCCAAAAGAATTTACATTCATGGATTGAAGCATGTTCCGCTTAACGGCGATAAAAACAAAGCGCTTATTTTCGGCGCCGGCGAAGCCGGCGAGCAGCTTGTTCGCTACATGTTAAGCCATAACAGTCATCAGCTAATCGGGCTAATTGACGATAACCCGATGAAACGCGGGGTTTTGATTCATGGGATAAAAGTCATCGGAAATTTATCTTTAGTGCCGAAAATCAATCAAAAATATAACATTAACGAATTTATCATCGCCGCTCCTTCCGCGCCGAAAGAAATTATCTGCCGAGCGGTTGAAATCGCGCGCGAAGCGGGAATAAAAAGCATAAAAATCCTTCCCGGCACGGACGAGTTGCTGAATGATAAAGTCACGCTTAGCAATTTGCGCGACATACAAATTGATGATTTGTTAGGCCGCGACAAAGTTGAAATTGACACTGAAATGATAAATAATTTCATTAAAGGAAAGAACGTCCTTATCACCGGTGGCGCCGGCTCCATTGGTTCGCATCTTTATCGGCAATTATTAAAATTTAAACCAAACTTTATAATTTCACTTGATAATAACGAAACCGGAAGCTTTTATCTTTGGACAGAACTAAAAACCCAATATCCGGATATCAATAAAAAATTTATCGTCGGCGATATTGGTGACAGAAATAAAGTGGCGTCAATTTTAAATCAATATAAACCGCAGGTGGTTTTTCACGCGGCCGCTTACAAGCACGTTCCCTTGATGGAAGATCATCCGGATGAGGCGGTAAAGAATAATATTTTTGGTACGTTAATTTTGGCCGAGGAGGCGATAAAGAGCAATGTGGAAAAATTTGTTTTTATATCAACCGATAAAGCGATTAATCCGACTTCAATGATGGGCGCGAGTAAAAGAGTAGCGGAAATGGTTTGTACTTCGCTTGATAAAAAGGGGATAACGAAATTTTGCGCCGTTCGATTCGGCAATGTCCTTGACAGCCAAGGCAATGTCGTTGGAATTTTTAAAAATCAAATAAAAAAGGGCGGTCCTGTTGAAATCACCCATCCTGAAATGAAAAGATACTTCATGGTAACCGAAGAGGCCTGCCTTTTGGTAATGCAAGCCAGCGCTCTCGGCGAGGGCGGAGAAATTTTCGTTTTGGATATGGGAGAGCCGATAAAAATTGTTGATTTGGCGAAAGAGATGATTCGCCTCGCCGGATACCAGCCAGACATTGACATTCCTATTGTTTTTACCGGTATTCGGCCGGGCGAAAAATTATTTGAAGAAATTTTAACTAAAGAAGAATGCCCGACAAAACACAACCGCATTTACATTTCTAAATTTGAATCAGTCGGCGATGACATGTTCATGAGACAACTTTTCGAATTAAAAAACGCGGCCGAGGCCAATGAAAAAAATAAGATAATCCAGCTGATTCAGGAAATCATACCAAACGCAAACTTAAGCATGATAAAATGACGGCCATAAAACTCATCCAACAAATTTTGAATCCGATTGTTTTTATATTTGTTTTCCTGATAATTGCGATAATTCTTAACTTTAAGGAAAAAACGCGCGGGCGAGGAAAAATCTTGTTGATAATCGTTGCCATTTTATATTATCTGTTCAGCACGACGCCTATAGCCATGGCCATCATCTCACCCTTGGAAAAATATTATCCACCAATCAGCGAGGAAAATATTAGTCAGGATAAAATAACTATTGTCTTTCTGACCGGCGGCTATGAGAATGATTTATTGCGAGCGGAAAAATTATTAAGCTTATATAATTTTTATAAAAAAAACAATCAAACAGTGCAAATCATTATTTCAGGAGTAAGCCCGTTCGATACTGAAAACGATGAATTGACGGAGTTCTGCGACTGGCTTAAAATGGTGGGCATAGAACCTGAGTATATTCAACTGGACGAACAATCAAGGAATACTTTTGAGAGCGCGCGGAACCTGGCGCCAGCGATTGGACAAAACCCGTTTTTTTTGTTAACCTCTGCTTATCACATGCCCCGAGCGATGATGGCCTTTCGAGCTTTCAATACTCAACCAATAGCCGCGGTCTCTGATTATAAAACAAAAAGCGGATTCAACGTCTTAGATTTAATTCCGTCGGCAGAAAATCTTGAAATATCAGCCATTGCCATTCATGAATATATTGGAATTATTTATTATAAAATTAAATTATTTAATTAAAACGGCTTATGGAAAACCTAAATGAATCAAATCAACCAGCGCTGTCGCCGGAAGCGGACAAGCTAATAATCAAAAATCAAGAAAAGGTAGAGAGTGATAACATAATTTTGATGGATTACATTAAAATAATTCTCAAAAGAAAAATAATTATTGGCTCTATCGTCCTAATCATCACGGTTGCCGCGATAATTTTTAATCTGCTTCTGCCCTCGACTTATGAAGCTCGGGCGTTAATTTATATTGGACGCTATAAAAACAAACCTATTGAGACCTTTAATGAAATTACTTCAATATTTAACAGCGATGAATACTTAAAACAGATCGCGTCGGCGCTCTCACTGCTGGAAGGATCTGATTACTCGACGGCAAAGAATTTTTTTACTATTGAAAAAGACAAAGGCGCGGATTTCCTTATGATAAAAGGCCGAGGCAAGACGCCGGAAATCGCCGTTAAGAACACTAACGCCATAATCGGAATCCTTTTTGACCGGCACGATAAGCTGTTTTCCACCGCCAAAAAAACTTTTGAAACCGAAATAATTTTAATAAAGGAAGACAGGGAAAAAACATTAGCTGACATTAAAGCTCTTAACGAGGTGATAAAACGAATTGAAAAAGATATTATTAAATACGAAACAAAAATTCAAGAAAAAGACAACGCCCAATCAGAAGCGCAGGGCCGAATAGTGGAGAGCTACATTAATCTAGTCGCCTCCTTAAAAACCGAAAAAGAAGGCATTTTATTTGAGATTTCAAAATTAAACCTGGCCCTTTCGCTCAATGATCAAGCGTTGCAGCAAAAAGAATTTGAAAAGCAATATGAAACAAATCAGACAAAAATAGAAATCGCGCCAATCGCTCCGAAAGCGAAAATCGCGCCGAACCGCCGAAGAAATGTAATCGCCGCTTTTAGTTTAGCCGTCATTCTTGGACTTTTAACTGCTTTTGCCGTTGAATATTTCCAAAAATACAAACATAAACTGAAAAACGCCTGATTGACGAGTGAATTTTGTCGAATAACTTAAAAATCGTTATTGCATATAACGATTTTTAAGTTCTAAAAATTTAATTTTAACTTTATCCACAGGCGAATGGTTAACGCAGGAGCGCGAAACAAAAAATTGTGCTATAATTAAAACATAAATAATTAAACCAACTGTAATGAATTAATCTGTTTGGGCCAAATTCTTAAGAAAATAGATTAGTTCATAAAATCATAACCAGTTAAACAAAGGTCGGCTGGTATAAAGTTGGGAAATATCGTGAAAGGAATATTAAGATGAAAAAAATGATTAAATTGTTTTTACGAGATAATCAAAAATTAAGCAAACTATTATTTGTCCTAATTTTAGTATTATCAACTGTCTTGCTATCAGACATAACAGCGTACGCGACACAAAACGATGGTTATGGTTATGGTTATGATTCAACCGGCGCATATGGCTACGGATACGGCTATTGGACAGAAGCAAGCCCGACGGTCGCGCTAATGTATAGCAGTTGTACGTCAAGCTGTTCAGTTACGCCATCTACCGCCATGACGATTACTGCCACATTCGGTTCAGCGCCAGCGGCAACACCAGAATTAAAAGTTGTTGAAGGGTCTACTACCGCGCTCGACTTTACATATATGAGTGGTAGTGGAACAACGTGGACATACGCTTATACTACTGGCTCAGCGGCGGCGACAGCGACAGTATCTGTTCGAACATTAGGCGGCGAAGGTTACACGCCAACGCCAAGCAACGCGACGTTCACAATCGCGTCATCAAGCGGCGGCGGCACGGGCGGCAGTGGCGGCGGCACATCAACAACGTCGCCGGCGACAACTCCGACGGCAACCACGACGACCACGACGACCACGACGACGACAACTACGACTACGGTTGCTCCGGCACAAGTTGTGCCAGTCGCGCCAGCAGTAAAAGACGTATCGAAAGAAAAAGAAGGCCTAACAACTTACATGAAATTGACTCAATCACTGCCAAGCAGTGATGGATGGAAAGTAGTACATTTTGTGGCCTATGGAACAAGCGCGTCTGGAAAGCTGTCGGTAAATGATAGAAAAGGCGTGTTAGCGGATTATAAAGAAATTTATGGCGGCGTGCCAAAGACAGAAAAAGATTGGACAACATTGAATTCTATCTTGTCCAGTAAGAAGCCGGCTGAAAAATCCGCGAAAGCTGAAGCAGCCGCGCTTAAAGACTTCACTAAGGTCTTTAAGAGATCGGCGAATCTGAAGAACGCGGCAGATGAACTTGGTGTCGCTTATATTGCTTATAAGTTGAGAGCGGTAAGTAGAGACTTAACGAAAGAAAAAGCAGGCATATCCAAATTCAAAGCCACCTATGGCAAGAACCCAAGTACTTCGAATCAATGGGCGATCGTGAGAGCAATCGCGTATTCAGGAGTCAAGAAATAGTTGAAAAAGATAAAAAGAGTCCCGCGGAAACGGGACTCTTTTGTTATGCTTGAAAATTCCATCAAATCTGCTATAATAAACACAAACGAATTTAAATTTTTATTTTTATATTAGTATATCCCTTATCTTCTCGCCCTCATCCGTAAATCAGTATAAATCTGTACATCTTGTATTATAACTTTAATCCTGAATCTTATGAAAATAAAAAAATGCATAATCTGTGAACAAAAGATAACCAACATTGAATTAGTTGAAAAATACGAGGTGCATTTTTGTTCTGAAAAATGCGTTAAATTATACGAAGAGAAGATAGAAAAACTTGGCACCATTATTAACTGGGATAAATGCTGTTGATATGAAAGCAATTAAAAATTTTATTCTTGAAAATAATAACGGAGAAAAATTCAAGCTGACAGATTTTCAAAAAAATAAAAATCTCCTGTTGATTTTTTTCCGCGGCGCCTGGTGCCAGCATTGCAAAAAACAATTAGCTGACGTTCAGCGCTATTTAAAAAAAATTCAAACAGCGAGTTTTTGCGTTATGGCCGTGTCAAATGACGATAAACTAAAGTCTAGCCTGTTGAAGAGTTTTTTAAAATTAAATTTTCCCGTTATCGCGGACGAAAAAATGGAGCTGATTAAATACTTTAACATAAAGACCAAATATAAAAATAAAATCGTTGCCAAACCTTCAATTTTCATGATAGACAAACGGCAAAAATTACTTTATTCTTATGTCGGAAAAAAATACGATGATCGTCTGTCAGCGAAAAATATCATAAAGACAATTAACGAATTGTAATAACAATAGGACAGGGCAATGCCCTGTCCCTACGTTTAGACAAATTATGAAATTATCCCTTTTTGACTACGCTCTGTTAAAATCATCAATCGCCCAAACGCCCACCAAACCGCGCGATCATTCGCGGCTGATGATTTTCGATAAAAAAAGTAATAAAATTATCCACGATAAATTCTTTCATCTGACTAAATATCTGACGCCGAACGATGTTCTGGTTTTTAATAACAGCAAAGTATTTCCCGCGCGTTTACTTGGACAAAAAGAAAGCGGCGGTAAAGCGGAAATCCTCTTATTGCGTAAATTCGAGGATAATAATTGGGAGAGTTTACTCAAATGCAGGAACCCTAAATCAGGCCTAAAATTGCGTTTTAAGAGGGAATTGGAAGCAATGCTGATAAGAAAGTTGTCAGCAAAAACATGGTTATTGCGATTTAACGGCAAACAGTTGTCTTTTTATTCAATTTTAGACAAAATTGGTCTTGTGCCCTTACCCCCATATATCCTATCAAGGGAAAAACAGATAAAACTAAAAAGACAATATCAGAGTGTCTTCGCTAAATTTACTGGTTCTTCCGCGGCGCCAACAGCCAGTTTGCATTTTACAAAACGTTTAATTAAGCAAATTCAAAAATCAGGTTGTCAAAAAGAATTTATTACTTTGCATGTTGGTTTGGGAACATTTGAACCAGTAAATACTGAAGTTGTCGAGAATTTCAAAATCCATGAAGAATGGCTTTCCGCAGACAATGAGACGATCAGACGGCTTCTAAAAGCGAAAAAATCAGGCAAACGAATTATCGCGGTCGGCACCACGAGCGTTAGGGCACTTGAGACGATATTCAGCGGTTATCCGCGGAAACCAGAAAAGCTGTTTTCAAAATTCACGAATATCTTTATTTATCCAGGATATAAATTCAAATTTGTTGACGCGCTCATCACGAATTTTCATCTTCCAAAGTCATCTTTGCTGATGCTCGTTTCCGCGTTCGCCGGCAGAATGAAAATCCTGGAATTATATCGGCAGGCGATAAGCAGAAAATATCGCTTTTATAGTTTTGGCGACGCGATGTTTGTTAAATAATTGTCATCCTGAGGTGCGAGTCCCGACGTAAAGTCGGGACGAGCCTCGAAGGATGTAACTTGTAACTTGTAATTTGAGGCGGTTTTTGCTTTATTAAAATGAAATTGATACAATAAAGTTACTATGCAGTTTGATGAAAAACAGAAAAAAGAATTGCTGAAGCACGCGCGCCGGGTATTGACAGGTATCGTGAAAGACGGCAAAAAAATTGAAGAACTGCCGCCAGATTCGTGTTTTTTAGAAAAAGCTGGCGTGTTTGTCAGTTTGCATAAGAATGACGAACTGCGCGGATGCGTTGGTTATATTGAACCAATCGCGAACGTTTGGGACGCTGTTCGCGATAACGCAGTTTCCAGCTCCACTGCTGATTTTCGTTTTGAAAAAGTCGAATCCGAAGAACTTGATGAAATTAAAATTGAAATTTCCATTCTTACACCGCCGACTGCCTGCGCGATTGACGAAATCGAACAAGGCAAAGACGGAGTGATTATCGAACAAGGCGGACGGAAAGCGACTTATTTGCCGCAGGTCTGGGAAAGCTTGAACGAGCCAAAGCAATTTTTTTCATCATTATGCGAGAAGGCCGGATTTGGCGCTGATTGCTGGCAGGACAAAACAACAAAATTTTTCAGGTACAACGCGATTGTGTTTAGTGAGTGATATCCCCTCCTTGACAAGGAGGGGACTAGGGGGAGGTAATAAATAGCGAGGTTTATGATAACAACTCAAAAAATTGACGTCATCATGTTCAACATGTCAACTTTTTTTGATTGGGACCGAGGCGTGGTGAACCGCAATTATTTTATTTTGAACGAATTAGCGAAAAGCGACAAAATCAATCGCCTTATCGGCGCGGATTTTTTGCCTAACACAATAAGACGAGCCATTCCGCATTACGTTAAAAACATTTTTTTTGAACCAAAAACATCAGAGATGGTTTACGGCGATTTGACCAGCGCCTGCTACGCGCGGACGAATAAAATTTATATTTATTCGACGATTGATTCGGTTTTTTCATACAAAACAGTGGCACGCGAGCTTTTGCGCATCGAACGCGTTTTGAATTTAAAAAATATCGTTTTCTGGTCGTATAATCCGATGTTCACTGAATTTATCGGCAAACTGAACGAGAAATTATTTATTTTCGACACTGTGGACAATTGGACCGAGCATGCGGCGTATTTGAAATTGATGTCGAAAAGAAAACTAATTAAAAATTATCAGGCGATAGCGGAAAAAGCGGATTTGATTTTTACCGTCTCGCGCGAACTCAAGGATTTTTATCGCGAACTCGGACGAACGCGCGACGTCCATTGGATTCCGAATGGCGTTGATTACGCGCATTTTAACGAACCGGAAAAAATCGAAAAAGCCAATCCGCTGGCGAAAATCAGCGGGCCGATTATCGGTTATCTGGGAACAATCGAGTGCCGCGTTGATTTTGATTTAATCGCGAAAATCGCCAGCGCGCATCGCGACAAAACAATCGCGCTCTGCGGGCCGGTCTGGCCTTCAATCAAACATGAACTTAAACAAAAGCTATCAAAATATAAAAATATCATTTTAACCGGCCGCGTGAAATATGATGATATTCCAAGTTACATTAATAGATTTGACGTCGCTATTATTCCGCATAAAATCAATGAGTTCATCAAATCAACGAATCCGATGAAAATGTACGATTATTTGGCTTGCGGCAAACCGATTGTCACCACTAGAGGCGCGGGCGTTGACATGTTCGCGGATTATGTTTACGCCACGAACGATCCGAATAAATTCGTGAAATTCATTGACGACGCCATTAACACCGACAGCGCGGAAAAGCAAAATCAGCGAAGAGAAATCGTCCGTTCGCACTCGTGGCAAGCGCGCGTTAACGAAATGACGCGTTTCGTCGTTGAAAAATTATCAATGCACCGGAGCAATGAATATAGAAAAATAGAAGCGAAAAATCAAAAAGAAGAAAAAAATTTAATATTGAATTTTTGACATTTAAGTTTTATTTGAGTTTGGAACATGGAACCTTGAACTTATGATTGAATTATCTATCATTATCGTCAGCTGGAACGTGAAAGATTTTTTGCATCAGCTCATTGATTCAATTTTTCAATTTACTGAAGGCGTCGAATACGAAATCGTGGTCGTTGATAATAATTCGTCGGATGACACGGCGCGATTTTTACAAAACGAGTACCGACATTTCGTTGGAGACGAAAAGCTGAGGATAATCGCCAATAACTTTAACGCCGGCTTTGCCAAAGCCAATAATCAAGGATTAAAAATCGCCAAGGGGAAATACATTCTTTTCATGAATCCAGACATGGAGCTTATTGAAAATAGTTTTCTCGATTTAACCAAATTCATGGACCAGTCGCCAGATGTCGGCGTTTGCACCTGCCAGCTTTTATACGGCGACAACACGATTCAACCGAATATCAAAGATGAACCGACTTTTTTAAGTCAATTGTTAATTTTATTGAAGTTTCATCATGCGCTGCGCGGATTGTCTTGTTTAAAAAAATATTTTCGTTCTGATTTCGATTATTCGCGCATACAATATGTTAGTCAGGTGATGGGAGCCTTTATTTTCACAAGAAAAGAAGTCATGGATAAAATAGGTAATTGGGATGAAGATTACTGGTTGTGGTGGGAGGACGTGGAATTATGTTATGACATAAAAGCGGCTGGTTTTGAGATTGTATATTTGCCAATAACAAAAGTTATTCACTATGAGGGAAAGAGTTTCGGTCAAACACGCGGTTGGCAGAAACAAAAAAGATTCAATCGAGGGATGATATTATATTTCAAAAAGCGCGGAAAACATCTTATTACTTTTATTTTTTGGATTCTTCAGCCAGTAAGTTTTATTTTAACCGCCATCACGACGATTTTCCGCGTCAAGCCCGCGTCGCAATCAAAACTGACAAAACAAAATTAAGAATTTGTGCTTCCATGCTTCACATCATGGAAGCATGAAATTTCGTAATTTTTTATAAATATGTTAATAATAAAAAACAATCAAATTTGCGCGCAACCGATGATTGACATTTTAAATTCCAAGCCAATTGAACAAAAGATTTGCGAAAACATACATGAATACATCTTAGAAAACAAGCAACCGGCCGTTATTGCGGGAGAAAAGACAGAACTGTTTCACGTTAGCGGATTCGCGGAATATCATCATCAGCGATTGTCAGAATATCTAAAATATTTATTTCATCCCAGCGAAACAATCAATATCGCCCGCGGCTTTTTCAGCGATTATCCGTGCCGGCATTGCTGGCTCAAATTTCACGATTTGATCATTGATATAACCATCAAGCAGTTCGCGGATAAAATTATTGATTTAGCGCCGGAAATAAAATTTCTTGTTGACCGCTCTTATTTCATTTCCAACAATCCGCAAAATTTGATTTATCGTTTTTATCAAGAGAAAGACGAAATATGATCGAAAGCTCGATTGTTGGACCAACATTTCGCAAATCTTTTCTGCTGATAGTTTTGGTTGAATTAATTTCTTTCGCCTTATTTTATTTAAAAGATGTCGCGGACGCGCGTCTTTATTTTTTTATTTTTCTTTTCTGTTTTTTAATAATTTTAGGACTATACCAATTTAAGTGGTTGGTGTTCGTGGCGATTGCCGAGTTGGTCATTGGTTCAAAAGGACATTTGTTCAGCATTGACATCAACGGATTTGTTGTTTCAATTCGATTGGCGATTTTTATCAGCGTCATGTTGTCATGGTTAATTATGATAGATAAAAAAGAATTTTTTCGAGCGATAGTGGTGACTTTCAGGCAGAATAAATTTTTATTTTGGCTTGCAGTCGTCGGTACTTTTTCTCTGGTTTTCGCTTTTCTGGCGCGGACGCCGGTCAAAAATATTTTTTTTGATTTAAACGGCTGGTTGTTTTTCGCTTATTTGTTTCCATGGTCGCAAGCGCTAAAAACGAAAGGCGACCTAAAAGACGTATTGGCGGTTTTATTCAGCGCCGCGATGGCCGTAACCGCGAAAACGCTGATTTTTCTTTATGTTCTTTCGCATAAAATGCCGCTGGCGATTGATTTATATCGGTGGGGACGGAACACGCTTTGGGGCGAGTTTACTTTCGTCGAGGGCGGATTAAGCAGAGTATTTTCGCAATCGCAAATTTATGTGGTGATAATTTTTTTAATCTGCGCCTCAGTATTTTTTTTAAAAATAAAAATTTCATTCAAAAATAAAAACACACGATTTTTCGCTTGGCTGATGATCTGGTTCAGTTCTGTAATCATCGTCGGTTTATCGCGTAGTTTCTGGTTAGGATTAGCCGCCGCTATCGTTATTTTTATTTTTTCAATCCGTTTCTTTTGTCATTTTTCATTCAAAAGACAAGCAACCGTTATTTTCAGTATGACCGTCGCCATTATTATTGGCTATGGGCTAATGAACGCGATAATCAATTTCCCGTTTCCGAAAACAGACGGGTTTTACGATTCGACGGCGCTAATCGCGAAAAGATTCAGCGAAGACGAAGCGATTGCGAGCCGCTGGAGCCAGTTGCCGGAATTGAAAAAAATTATTTTTCAACATCCAATTATCGGTTCTGGCTGGGGCAAATCAATAACCTATTTCAGCAGCGATCCGCGCGTTAAAACAATTATCAATCCAACGGGAAAATTCACGACGTTCACTTTTGAATGGGGTTATCTTGATATGATAATAAAAATCGGCGCGGTCGGACTAATTGTTTATGTATTGTTGTTATGCTCAATATTAAAAAGGATTAAAACGCTGACAAAAAAAAACAGCGGCACGGAAGAGAGCGCGCTGCTCGCTGGACTGGGTTTTGGCGTGATCATAATTGCCGTTGTCCACTTTTTCAGTCCTTATCTTAATCATCCCTTGGGCATTGGTTACGTTATTTTAACGATTGTCATCATTAAAATCATGAATGACGACGTTACGAACGCAGAATCGCGCCCATAAAATCTTGATGGCCATTCAAAAAATCATTGATATTCATGATTTTTTTATTTTCCAAGCGGACTTCGATTAATTTCAATTGCCCGCGGCCGCATTGCACAAGAATATCCTTGTTTAAAGCCAATACTTTTCCAAAAGGATGGTTCGGAGCGTCGGCAGAATCAATTGATTCTGCTTTTAGAATATCCAATTTTTTATTTTCCCAGAAAGTGTAACTTATCGGCCAAGGATTAAAAGCGCGAACTTGATTATAAATCGTTTCCGCCGCGCCTTGCCAATTAATTTTAGCGTTCTCCTTCGCGATTTTGCGGCAATATGTCGCTTGGTCGTTATTTTGCGTCACCAGATTAATTTCATTATCTAAAAAAGGGGGAATGGTGTTAATTAAAAGTTCGGCGCCGAGCAAGGAAAGATGTTTCGCCAATGATTCGTAATTTTCGTCCTGTCTTATCGCCAATGTTTTTTGCGACGCAATATCGCCGCTATCCATTCCTTCATCCAAAAGAATTATCGTTACCCCTGTTTCTTTTTCACCGTTTAAAATCGCGGTTTGAATTGGCGAAGGGCCGCGGTATTTTGGCAGTAGCGAAGGATGGACGTTTAAGCAACCATGCTTCGGTAGATTTAAAATAGCGTCCGGCAGAAATTTACCGTAAGCGGCGACAACTATCAGCTCTGGTTCCAGTTGACTTAATTGTTCGACAAACTTTGGATTTTTTTTCAAATCAAGTGGCTGATAGCAGGGGAGCTCAAGTTTTTGCGCGATTGATTTTATTGGCGGCGCTAAAATTTTCTGACCTCGGCCAGCGGGTTTGTCGATTTCCGTGACGACGCCGATAACAGTAAATTTTTTCACCAATTCAATCAAAATCGGGACAGCGAAATCAGACGTTCCCATGAAAATAATTTTGATTTTTTTCAAATCTATTGTCATCGCTCGATTTTTTTTTATTTTTTTCGCTTTATCAATGAAGAGGATTCCGTCGAGATGGTCAATTTCATGCTGAACGACTCTGGCTAATAATCCGCTGAAGAAGAAGCTCATTTTTTCACCAGTCTCGATGTTCGCGCAAACCATAATTGATTTATATCGTTTTACATATCCATAAACATTTGGCACGCTTAGGCAGCCCTCTTCGTCTATCTCTTTCCACCGCGACTTTTTGATAATTTTTGGATTGAACAGCGCCCAAGGTTCTTCATCCATGACGACAATGATTCTTTTCCCAACTCCGATTTGCGGTGCCGCCAGTCCGACGCCGCTGGCTCTTTTCATTATTGAAATCATTTCTTTTGTCAGCGAAGAAAGTGTTGGGATTTCATTTAAAACAACCGCCTCGGATTTTTGCCGCAGCCGTTCGTCGGGATAAATTAGAATTTTGTGTTCCATATAAAATATTGACAAGATAATAAATGATTACTGATTGTACTGATATACTGATTTGACGAAAGAGCAAGCGAGTAACTCGTAATTTTTGTTTTGAATTTGTGATTTCGAATTTGTTTGTAATTTGTTGCTTGTAATTTGTAATTTATTAATTGATTATAATAAATCAATCGGGTTCTTGTCAATAATCCAATAATCCGGCACTTCTTTAATCAGCGCTTGCTCGATTTTTAAATCAAATGGCAGGAAAACCGCAATCTGAAGGCGAAATCGTTTTCTCACCCGCTGGACATAATGTCGGTACGGCTCGCTTATCTGAATTTTTTCGCCCTTAAACTTGCTTATTAATTTTTCATGCAATTCTTTCGCTTCGCGTTCAGCGACGCCGGCGTCATGATGCTGAAAAATCAATTTTAATAAAATTGAAAACGGCGGATAGCGGTACGCGCGGCGCGCTTCGATTTCAGCGTCAAAAAAATCTTTGAAATCATCCGCCAGATATTTGAACGCGGCGCATTCGGGAAAAAACGTCTGGACGAATACCTCGCCTGTCGGGCAAGTTGAATAAAAATGGTAAGTCAGCGATTTCACGGCGCTGTACAATTTATAATTCGAGTTGAAGTCAGCGAGATGAACGAGGCCGTCAACATAAACAAAGCCAAGCAAAGAAACATTATTGAAAATTCGAGAAGGGACGTTTTGCATGTCCGGAGCGAGGACTATCTGACAATTTTCATCATCGCCAACAGAAACGCGCGTGCCAAAAAGCCGTTTTAATTCATTGGAAACGCTTTGGATGCCGACGCCAACGCGCTTAAAATTCGCGCCTCCGCATTTTGGACAAACCTCAAGCGCGTTTTTTATTGATTGGCAATGGAAACATTTCAATTTTTCATTTTCAAAGACATAAGGCAATCCGCATTCAGGGCAAATCGCTTCAAAGCAGCAATCAGCGCAAAAATTATGGCTGAATTCGCCTTTTTTATTGACGATTAAAAACGCCTTTTTATTCAGAGACAGAGCCATCCGTATCTTTTCAATTAAAAATTCGCTTAGATAGGTGAATTTTTTTTTACTTTCTTCCATCAAATTGACGACGTGGATCGGGCAAAATTGACGCCGTCCGAGAGAAATCAGCGAATAACCCTCTATCCGCGCGTTGAAAGCATCTTCGATTCTCGGGCTTTCGCTGGATAAAATTAAAACGCAATTTGTTGTTTTTTGTATTTTCTTAACGACATTTATCGCCTCGTATCGCGGCGTCTGATCGTATTGCTTATAATCTTCTGAATGACTTTCACAAACAATGATAAGTCCCAGGTCGTGGAAAAGCGCGAATACGGACGAACGCGTCCCCAAAATCAATTTTTTTTGCCCATTTTTTATTTCTCGCCAACGGCGAAAATATTCATTTTTCGAGAGCGACGAACCAGGGGAAAAAATTATTGACGTCGCTCGCAATTTTTCTGGCAAGCATTGATAAAATTCAGTTAATTCATCTTTTCGAGGAAAAAGTATCAGCGTTTGTTTATTCTTGCTAACCGCCGACATGGCCATTTCGCAATAAAACGCGTAATCTTTTTGCGCTTGATACGGGAAAAATAAATACTTCTTTTTCCCGCGTTCTTTAAAAATATTTTGCGCTAATCGTTTGATTTTATCGTCAGAATCATAGCAGGGGGTAGTGAGGGGGTAGTGAGTAGGTGGTAGTTTGACGTTAATTTTTTTTTTGGGCGGCACGGGCATGAAAAGTGAGAGCGTCGAAGATAAAGAATAGTGATAATATGTTGAAAACCAATAAATTAATTCCTGCTGCCAGGCACTGATCGCCGGTAACGTCTCATCAATTGATAAAATTGATTTAATGTTTTCAAAATCGCTTTTGTCTTTCTTCTTTACGACCACTCCCTTTATTGTTTTTCCTTTAAATGGAATATTTACAATCCGGCCGCACGTTAATTCATTAGCTGGAACGTCGCCGACCGCATAATCAAAAACGCCGGCCGAACGCGGCAATTTCACGCAGGGAATGACTTCGACAATCGCATTATATCGATTCATAATTTAAATCCCATCTGTATATCAGTAGAAATTAGTACATCATGTATTTCAAGCGAAACGGAATTCGCCGACGAGATAGCCAACGCCGAACGGCGCCTCATAGCTCAAAATCTCAAATTCAAAATTCATTTCCTTGATCGCGCCCAGCAAAATCAAAATCGAACGCAAACCGCACTCTCCAGCTTCTTCAATCAATTTTGGGTCCAGATTTAATATCGCGTCCGCGTTTTTCTTTTTTAAAAGTTGCATCAGCTTTTTATCGAATTCCTTCGCTTGAGGCGAAAATCCGGCTGGCGCGCGTAGGGAAAGCCGATGCGATAAGTCGCCGGAAGCGATTAACGCACATCTTTTGTCCGATGAAAAAATTGTTTCTTTTATCATCGCGCCGAATTCCAAATGTTTTTCATAACTTAAAAAGCAATAATTTATCGGCACGATATTCGTTTTTGGCAAGCGGCGCAAAAGATAATACAACGGAACCGCTGAACCATGGTCCAACCGTTCGCTTGAAATCAACTTCATCGGCGACGTGGTTTCGTTTTTGCCTCGCAGAGCGTTGATGAACTCTAAATCTGGTTTGAATTGCAGCTTTGTCGCGAAATCGCCAAAATTCCGGAAGTCCGCTTTATAAATTTGATTCGTATTAATGGTAAAAGCATTAAAATTAATCTCTCCATGCGGTGAAATGATTATCGCCATGTCTGGCCGCGCCGCCAGCAAATCATTTTCTAAAATTTCCAAAGCGCTGATTGTTTTTTTCAGTTTATCCAAATTTTCCTTTCCCACATTGGGGATTAAAATCGGCGGGTGAGGGACAATGGCGCTGAATACGAGCATAGTTTTTAGATTAAAGATTAAAAATTTTCGAATACAATAAGATTTAAATCCTAAATTCAAAATCCTAATTTCTAAACAAATTCCGCAATTACAATTTTCCAAACCACTCTATAAATTACTTGGAATTTAAACATTGGGAAATTGGAGTTTGTTTAGAATTTAGATATTAGGATTTTTCCTAGAACTGGATATTAGCGTTTAGAATTCTTTCCTAAAATCTGAACTATTTCCCAAATTCTAAATCAATCGTCGCGCCCGGCTCTAAATTCTCCAAACTTTTTTCAGCCACCGTGACAATGTTTTCCCATTTATATCCCAAACGTTCGAAAACCTTGGCCGAAGCGATTGGCCGCTTCTTCCTTTCTGAGATGACGTATACCGCCGGCGACTCGACTGTTTTCACCAGAACGCCATCTTTTATTTTAATTGATTCCTGGGTTGGATATTTTTCAAGTTCTGCCGGAGCAATGGACGTAATATGATATTGCGGAAAATTAATTTTCAGGATGTCTTTAGTCGGAATCGGATATTTCTTGCCGTCTTGCGCGAAATAAACGCCGCCGGTTTTTCTATCTTGCAACAACGCGCCGGCCGGAAACGCGCTGGCGAGCGTTATCGGTTCGCCGATTTGATAATCGCTGAAATCATCCAAACTCAACTCAACAAATTCCTCGGGATTAAATCCTAATGTTTGCGTCACTTTCGCTGATTCAAATTTCCGCAGTTCGTCATTGACTAACAAATAAGAATTACCCATCGGCGTTTTCAGCAATGAATAATTCGGAAACTTGATCGGATTTCCAAGTTCATATTTGTCAAGTTCCGTCTTGCTGACTTTAATTATATCTTGAAAATTATATCGCGATAAAAACGCGCTTTTCGATAAAAACGGCCGCTTCTCGCCATATTGAATAAGCCAAACGCCGGCTTCGCCTTCGACTTGCAACAATGAACTATCCGCGTATTTCTGTGTGAACCAGCGGTTCCAAATTTTCCAAAAAAGATAATTGCCCTGAATATGCGGCGTATAATTGTACAAATTCGCGGTCGCTTGATTGGCGATAATGACGACATATCCGTCAATGACATACGACTGCCCGGCCTTTTTCAGCCAGTTAATTTCTTTATTATCAATATACCATCGTTGGCGCCAGGCGGCGCGGTCAACCTGCGTGCCAAACCCCTTGAAAATTAAGAGCCCTTCTTCATCCGGATCGCAGGCATCGCAAACGCCATAACCCATCGCCCAATCAAATTGCTTTTGCGTCGGCGTTCCGTCTTCAATTATACTTTGTTCTTTTTGCAACAAGACCAGCAAAAATTTTGGGTTGACTTTGTAATTCAGCGTCGCTTGCCAAATTATTTCCGCCGCTGATTTCGTTTCTCCATCCTTATTGATAAAATTTTTACTGGCTAACGCGCTATTTTTGTTTTTTAAAAACGCGTTGATTTCTGACAAGTCCATGGAATTATCGTCCGTCAAATCTGAATCAGAAATAATATAACCATTGTTAAAATCAATCGCGAAAACTTCTATGGTAGGAACGATGCTCAAACAAAACACCAATATCAATAGGACTATAATTTTACGCTTGACTGGAATTTGTAATTTTTTAACTTTATTCGAGACAGGTTTTGAATTTGTGATTTGTTTGTGATTTGTCATTTGTGGTTTGTGATTTTCAAGGTGAAATTTTACATCTAACCATTTTTAAATATGACGGCATTATCCTTGAAATCAACAAATAATTTGTCTTTGACCTTACCCTCAATAATTTGCAGCGCCAATTGATCGAGAATTTTCGTTTGAATCAAACGTTTTAAAGGCCGGGCGCCGAATTGCGGGTCAAAACCTTCTTTAGCAAGAATCTCTTTGACTTTTTCCGAAAATTTAATAGCGATATCTTTATCCAATAGGCGATGGCTGACTCGCGACAACTGCAAATCAACGATTTTCATAATGTCAGCCGGCCGCAAGGCGTTGAAAATTATTATTTCGTCAACGCGATTCAAAAATTCAGGTCGAAAATGCTCGCGCAATCTTTCCATTATCTTGGCGTCCACGCTGCCTTTTATTGATTCTTCTTTATTGCCAAAACCCAATTCTGTTTTCGTGAGCGACCGTAAAATAATGTCGCTGCCGACGTTCGAAGTCATGATGACAATCGTGTTTTTGAAATTAACACTGCGGCCTTTGGCGTCCGTTAGGCGGCCGTCATCCAACATTTGCAACAGAATATTAAAAATTTCTGGATGCGCTTTTTCAATTTCATCGAATAAAACGACCGAATATGGCCGGCGCCGGACTTTTTCCGTCAGCTGGCCGCCTTCTTCATAGCCGACATAGCCGGGCGGCGAACCGATTAATTTCGAGACCGCATGTTTTTCCATAAATTCAGACATATCAACGCGAATCACCGCTTCTTCGTTATTAAACATGAATTCAGCGAGCGCTTTAGCTAATTCGGTTTTACCGACGCCAGTCGGGCCTAAAAACATGAATGAGCCGATCGGACGATTTTCTTCCGAAAGGCCGGCGCGCGAGCGGCGAAGGGCGTTGGCGATGGCGATGATCGCTTTTTCCTGCCCAATCACTCTTTTGCCAAGCTCCGCCTCGGCATGCGCTAATTTTTCAATTTCGCTTTGCAGCATTTTTATCACTGGAATGCTTGTCCACTTTGAAACAACCTGCGCGATGTCATCTTCAGTCACTTCCTCTTTCAATATCTGGCGCCCGCCCGGACCGGACTGCACCTTTTTCAACCGTGCCTGCAAGTTCTTTATTTTTTTCTCGTTTTCCGGCACTCGGCCATATCGGATTTCCGCCACTTTATCGTATTCAGCTTTTCGCTCGAAAATTTCCGCTTCCTGCTTCATCTGGTCAATCGCCTTTTTCGCTTCCTGAATTTGGCTGATAAGTTCTTTTTCTTTTTGCCAATGCAATTCAAGTTGATTGGCTTTTTCTTTAAATTCAGCCAATTCTTTTTCAATTTCATTAATTTTATGCTTCGCCGTCTCTGTTTTCTCGCGGACAATCGCTTGCTTTTCAATTTCCAGCTTCATTATTTTGCGCTTCAGTTGGTCGAGTTCTGTCGGCATGCTGTTTAATTCAATTCGCAAAGCGGATGTCGCTTCGTCAACTAAATCAATCGCTTTATCAGGCAAAAAACGGTCAGTTATATATTTTTGAGACAGCTTCGCCGCCGCCACAATCGCGTCGTCGGTAATGCGCACGCCATGGTGGACTTCATATTTTTCCTTGATGCCGCGCAAAATGGCAATGGTGTCGTCAATATCTGGTTCAGAGACAAAAACCGGCTGGAAGCGCCGCTCCAGCGCCGCGTCTTTTTCAATATGTTTTTGATATTCTTTAAGCGTGGTCGCGCCGACGCAATGCAATTCACCGCGGGCGAGCGATGGTTTCAACATATTCGAAGCGTCCAAACTGCCTTCAATCGAACCAGCGCCGACGATAGTGTGCAATTCGTCTATAAATAAAATGTAGCGGTCTTTATTTTTTCGAATTTCATTCAGTACCGCTTTCATCCGCTCTTCAAATTCGCCGCGGAACTTCGAGCCGGCGACAATGGAGCCAATGTCTAAACTTAAAACATCTTTATTTTTCAGATTTTCAGGCACATCGCCGGAGACGATTCTTTGCGCCAATCCTTCGGCGATCGCTGTTTTGCCAACGCCCGGCTCACCGATGAGAACCGGATTATTTTTCGTTCGCCTCGATAATACTTGCAAAATCCGACGGATTTCTTCATCGCGGCCGATGACTGGGTCTAATTTTTCTTCCCGCGCCATTTTCGTCAAATTCAATGTGTATTTTTCCAGCGCCTGGTATTTATTTTCCGGTTCCGGCGAATCAGCTTTTTCCGAGCCGCGCACTTCCGTCAAAATCTTCAAAACAATTTCATAATTAACGCCGAACATTTTCAAAATTTCCCTTGCCGCTGAATCAACGTTCAAAATCGCCAGTAATAAATGTTCGGTGCTGACAAATTCATCGCCCAAACGTTTAGCTTCTTTTTCCGCGAAAACCAAAGCATAATTCAGCTGGGCGGTGACGTGCACTTGACCTTCGGGCGCTATCGCCATGCCTTTCGGCAGTCGCTTAAGCGCCAGATTAACTTGCCGAATGATTTCTTCAATCGGCGCTTCTATTTTTTTGAGCACGGTTAAAACAATGCTTTCCTCCTGCCGCAGAAGGGCGGCGAGCAAATGCGAAACGTCAATTTGCGGATGTTTATTTTCAAACGCGATCGCTTGCGCTTCTTGCAGCGCCTGCTGGCTGTTGGTGGTAAATTTGCGGATGTCCATAAAAATAAAAGTTAGAAGTTGGAAATTAGAGGTTAGAAACTATAAACAGAATAAATTAGCAGTCAAGCGCCGAGAGTGCTAATTCAATTATAAACGTAAAAAAACGCAATGTCAAGTCCGTGAAACACGATTACGCTCTAAACATTGCTCTAGTAAACATAAACTAATCCAGCGCTTTTCCCAATAGAACGCGCTTTGTCCAAAGTTGAGCGCGGCGTAGGGGATGGCCGCGTTAATTTGTAAGACGGATGAAATGCGGATACGTGCCATGGAATTTTTTTATCAATTCTGACCAAAAATTGCGCGATGTCAGTTAATTCTTCGGCGCTGTCGTTTAGCCCAGGAATAACTAATGTCGTTATCTCCTGATGAATACCGCTGTCAGCCAATTTTTTTATATTTTCTATAACTGGATTTAAATGAGCGCCGCAAATTTTTACGTATGTTTCATCTCGAAAAAATTTCAAATCAACGTTAATCGCGTCTAAATAAGGTTCAATGATGTCGAATGTCTCTTTTGAAAAATAACCGTTCGACACCCAAACGTTTTTCAATCCTTTTTGACGCGCCAACTTCATTGTGTCAAACGCGAATTCGACAAAAATCGTCGGTTCAGTGTAAGTATAAGAAATGCTCGGGCAATTATTTTTAATCGCCGCGGAAACGACCTCGGCCGGCTTTACGTCTTTTCCTGGAATGGACCTGTTTCCGCCGCGTTCATCGCGCGCGAACTGCGAAATATCCGCGTTTTGACAATGAACGCAAGAAAAGTTGCAGCCGATTGTCGCGATTGAATATGTCTGCGTTTCGGGCAAGAAATGAAATAATGGTTTTTTTTCAATCGGATCAATATGCTCGGCGATTAATTTACCATAGACCAAACTGAACAACGCGCCGTTTTCGTTTTCACGAACGCGGCAAATTCCTGTTTGTCCGTCAGCAATAAGACAACGATGTTCACAAGCAATACAGCGAACACTTTTACCGTTTTCTTTTTGATAAAGCATCGCTTCTTTCATGCTTTCATTTTATCAAATTTTTTGATATACTACAATCAACAAAATTTCTAATTAACCTAATTGATCTAATTTCTAATTAATGTTCAAATTTCAATCTAAATTTTAAATTTTGATAATTGGTTATTGGGATTTATTTAGAACAATTAGGAATCAGGTCAATTAGAAATTAAAATTTGTATGCGATGTTTTATATCAATAAACCTTCCGACAGAAATCAGGAAATTCTTAGGCGACATTATATCGCGGTTAGACGAACTGAATCAAGGACAAAATATAAAATGGGTCGAAGCAGAGAATATTCATTTGACATTAGCGTTCTTGGGGGAAATAACGCCGCAACAGGTTGAAGTGTTGTCTCAAGGACTTGATACAATAAAATTTACGCCCTTTTCAGTCAGTTTAAATCAACTGGGAGCGTTTCCAAGTGTTCTTCAACCGCAAGTAATCAAAATCAGTTTGCGAGACGATGGACATAATCTGCAAAAAATTTCAGACGCCATCCGTCAGATTCTGTCAAAACTAAAAATTGACGCAGACGATAAACCATTTTCCGCGCATATCACATTGGGACGGATTAAAAACAGGGGAGTTGCAAAAATTAATTTACAAATTCCGATTGAACCGCTTGCGTTTATTATCGAACATGTTGATTTAATGCAAAGCCAACTGACCCCGCGCGGGCCAGTTCACTCATTAATCAATTTTTTTAACCCGTCCCACGTCTAATTGTTATTCTGAACAATGTCATGCTGAGGCTCTCGAAGCATGACAGGCGAAAAAAATTGTCGCCCTTCGAGAGCCTCAGGGTGACAATTTTTCATAATTTAGCATTTTTATTTATGTGGCTGCCAACGGAATTTAAAGGCAAAGTAATTATTCTCGGCGTTAAAATTGACGACATTTCGATGGACGAAGCAGAGCGCAAAGCTGAACAATTTTTGTGTTCAGCAGGACAGCATCAGATATTTACGCCTAATCCTGAAATATGTTTAAAAGCAGAAGCCGACGAACGTTACCGCCATGTTTTGAATTCAAGTTCATTAAACCTAGCGGATGGAATCGGACTCCAATTCGGCGCAAAAATTTTAAATCAACAACTAAAAAACCGCGTTGCGGGGTCTGAAAAAAACTTCTTGAATTAGCCGATAAAAAAATATGTAGAGTTCAGGTAGCACGGCGAAGCGATTCTTTATCGTCAAAGGAGGATATAACGGCATTAATAAACGAAAAATATCCAAACATAAAATTGCGCGTGAACGATATTGACATAAAAGCACCTAACGACTGCGACGATGTCTTAAACGAAATAATCGCGTTCGCGCCAGAAATCCTTTTTGTGTCCCTTGGCGCGCCGGCCCAAGAATTCTGGATTAATAAGTATTTGAAATTTTTCCCTATCGTCAGAATAGCGATGGGGGTTGGAGGTTCGTTTGATTTTTTAACTGAAAAAATCAAACGCGCGCCAAAAATAATGCGCGATTTAGGCGTTGAATGGCTTTATCGTTTATATAAGGAGCCGAAACGCCTGAAACGAATCAAAAACGCGACCGCTGATTTTTTGCTCGCCTGCCACCGTTGGAGCGAGCGCATTAAAAACGATTTCCGGATGAACGCGCTCGGTGTTATAATTAATAAAGATGGAAAGCTTTTATTAATTAAAAATAAAAGGTTCAAAGATCATTGGCAATTTCCTCAAGGCGGAATTGAAGCGGGGGAGACGGCAGAACAGGCTGTTATTCGAGAAATAAGCGAAGAGATCGGTTGTGACACAAAGTTGTTAAGAATAATCAGGCGAATGGATGAAACAAACAAATATGTTTGGCCTTCGTACGGACAACTTTTGAAAGGATATAAAGGACAACAGCAAACAGCTTTTGTTTTAGAATTTAATGGCAATGACAGCGACATTGACATGCGCAAAAGCAGCGAGGCCGAGGATTTTAAATGGGTCGCGAAGGACGACGTGTTGAATGAATTGCATCGCGACCGCAGGCAGTTCGCCCAAGATATTATACGACACTTGGATTAATTTTTTTTGGCTACGTCATTGCGAGGAGCGGAGCGACGAAGCAATCTCGAGACTATACTTCTCGTCATTGCGAGGATTTCGACGATCCCTCGACAAGCTCGGGGTAAACTCCGCAATCCCAGAACCTATTGTCTCAAGATTGCTTCGGCCTCCGCTATGGCGGAGGCCTCGCAATGACGGTATTGTCTTCTCGCAATGACGTGTAACTTTGTGCAATGACCATGCCAAAAGAATAAAAAAAGAGAGCCAGCGTTTCGTTGAACACTGGCTCTCAAAGTACTGCCTCATTCGGTTAATTGTCACCCTTGTCATCCTGAGGTGCGAGTCCCGCCAGAGGCGGGACGAGCCTCGAAGGATCGAAGGGTGACAATGACCTAGCGAGGGTTGAGAACTCTACTCGTCGCCGTTCTCCCGCCTCTCGCGCCGCGACTGGCGCTTGTCGCGGTTCGTCTTGCCGATGCGCCTCGGTGCGTGGTCGCCGTTGCCGTTCTTGTGGAAGTACCGCAACGTAGAATCGTCGACGAAGCCGCCGAGATTCTCGAGCATTGTTCCTTCCTTCTCGTCTTCCTCGGCCTTCCTCGCTGCGATGTCCCGTTCCTCATCTTCCAGATGGAAGTACTTCCACCTGACGATGCCGAGATAGGCATCTTGGCGATGATACTTCACCGGGAGCTCCCTCCCGTCCTTCACGATGATCTTGCCATCGCGATTCCGCTTCTTGCCGTGAAGCTCCTGAAAGAGCTCCACGTCGCCCGCGAGCAGGAAGCACCCGAAAGTGCCAAACCTGCCGAACCGGCGAGTGACCAAGGAGAGATCCATGACGAACGGAACTTTCCTGCCGGCCTTCTGCCAGTCGGATCGGAACTGATAGTCGCAGTCCTGGAAGGCTTGCCAGTTTTTTGGAGAAGCCTTGGCCACTGCGGCCGCGTAGGCCTTTTCGAACTCGACC
>JACRNX010000043.1 GCA_016214755.1 Candidatus Falkowiibacteriota bacterium | reverse complement strand
CACCAATAACTCCTTGGAAGGCTACTTTAGTAAATTGAAAAAGCTACTGAATAATCATAATGGCCTGAAACGTTGTCGCCGCTACAAATTGATTGAAACGATACTGAATTCATCCTAATTTATTTACTATTAAACCAAAAAATATGATTACAAAAGAACAAATTGAGCATTTGGCTGGTTTGGCTTATTTGGATATTAATGACGCTGAAAAAAAGAAATACGCGGAGCAGATTTCGAGCATTTTAGATTATTTTAATCAGTTAAACGAATTAGACACTGATGAAGTTGAACCATTGGCGCAGGTTTTTGAGGCCAAAAATATCCTTCGACCTGACGTCGAGGCAAAACCATTTTCCGAGGACAAAACATTAGCCGAAGCGCCGGAACTGGAACAGCGGCAGATTAAAGTGCCGATGGTGTTGAAATAATACAAGTTGTACAAAATACAAGATGTACGAATTTATACAGATGTACAGATGGAGATAAAATAAAGTTCAAAGCTTCAAGCTCAAAGTCCAAAGTAAATTTAAATTTCAAATTTTCTATTTTCTAGATTCTACTTTCTATTTTCTATTTACAGATTACGAGTTACTATGTTAAACATCCTGACAATCGAGGAAGCTCATCGCGGATTGATTAATAAAGAATTTTCCAGCCGCGAGCTGACGAAAGCGTGTTTTAGCGCGATAAAAAAACAGGAGAAAAAGCTGAACGCGTTTATCACGCTGACCGAGGACGAGGCCTTCGCGCAGGCAGAAGCGATTGACCGAAAAATAAAAGACAAAGAAGAAATCAACGCGCTGGCCGGCATTCCGCTGGCAGTGAAAGACAATATCTTAGTCGAAAGCGTGAAAGCGACCGCTGGTTCGAAAATCCTTTCAACTTATGTGGCGGCTTATGACGCCACGGTGATTTCGCGGCTGAAACGAATGGGCGCGGTGATTTTGGGCAAAGCGAATTTAGATGAATTCGCCATGGGCAGTTCAGGCGAGACCTCGTTTTTCGGTCCGACGAAAAATCCGCGCGATTCGGAAAAAGTCCCCGGCGGTTCTTCAAGCGGTCCGGCGGCAGCAGTAGCGAGCGACGAAGCGATCTACGCTTTGGGCTCGGACACCGGCGGTTCGGTCCGCTTGCCCGCGTCGTTTTGCGGCGTGGTTGGTTTTAAACCGACATACGGCCGCGTCTCGCGGCACGGGCTAATGGCCATGGCGTCCAGCTTGGATCAAATCGGTTCTTTGACTAAAACCGTCCAAGACGCGGCTTATGTTTTTGAAGCGATTGCCGGACAGGACAAATTCGACTCGACCACTGCTCCTAAAAAAGCAAATGTCGTTTCTTCATTGAAAAAATCAATCAAAGGTTTGAAAATCGGTGTGGCCAAAGATTTTTTCATCAAAGGCATGGATGAAAATGTCGAAAAAATCGTCAAGGCGGCAATGAAAAAATTGGCCGAACTCGGCGCGGAATTGATTGACGTCAGTTTGCCCCTCATCAAGTATTCGTTAGCGGTTTATTATATTTTAATGCCAGCCGAGGTCTCGTCGAATTTGGCGCGCTATGACGGCGTTCGTTACGGCGCGCGTTGTGAGGCCGGCAATTTGCTGGAAATGTATTTGAAAACGCGGCGCGAGGGTTTTGGCGAGGAAGCGCGCCGACGGATTATGCTCGGAACCTACGTCCTGTCCGCCGGCTATTACGACGCTTATTACAAAAAAGCCCAGCAAGTCAGGCGTCTGATAAAAGAGGATTTTGACAAAGCGTTTCAACAAGTGGATTGCCTGATCTCGCCGACTTCTCCGTCCGTGGCGTTTAATCTGGGAGAAAAGTTTGACGACCCGCTGACAATGTATCTGGCTGATATTTTCACGGTTTCGGCGAATATCGCCGGCCTGCCGGCGATTTCCATTCCCGGTGGCGAAACCAGCGGTTTGCCGGTCGGCTTGCAGCTGATGGGAAAACATTTTGACGAAGCGACATTGTTGAACGCGGCGTATCAGTTAGAAAGTATTTTATAGATTATAATTACAGATGTACAGATTGAAAATTACAAACCACAAATAACAAATCACAAACAAATCACAAATCCAAATGACCAAAATTCAAAACACGAATTATGATAGCGGATTTCCGCTTTCGCGGGAATGACAGAAAGACATTTCCTTTTGTCATCCGGACTTGATCCGGAATCCAGTGGCTTTTGTGTATTATCTCATGTTTTGAGAGTCTCACAATGACAAAAGATTGTCACCTACTCACTACAACCTACTCACTAATAATATATGGAAATAGACTGGGAATTAAAATTTTTGGACTTTCTAATTGCCGGTGGAATAGTTCTTTTGGCGATTTTAATCATCGTCGCCCGTTATTTTTATCTTAAAAGTAAAACAAGCGAGATTGACAAAAAATTTTTCCAGGAGCGTTGGAAGCAAATCGCCGCGCTTTTAGGGCTAGGCAAGGAGATGAATTATAAGCTGGCGGTTATTGAAGCGGACAAATTGCTGGACGAGGCGCTGAAATTAATGTACTTGCCAGGCGCGACGACTTTCGAGCGGCTGAAATTCGCCACTTACAAATTTCCCAGATTGAAACATTCATGGTGGGCGCACAGGGTGAGAAACGAAGTGGTGCACAACGTGCATTACACGCTTAAATACAATGAAGCGGAAAAGGTTTTGGAATTAATTAAAAAAGCGTTGAAAGAGTTGGACGTATTATGAGAAAAATTTTTTTATTCACCGCGATTTTGATTTTATCAGCGTTGCCATGGACGGCAGCGACTGCTTTTCAAGTTGATTTGGCCGCCAGCGCGGGCGAGATATGGTTGTCGAAGGATACGAATAATTTAATTCGCGGCGAACAAGTGAGAGCGTACACTTCGATCGTCAATCTGGGCGAGAAAGACGCTTCGGGCTTGGTTGTTTTCGCTCTCGGCAGTACAGTCATCGGGCAGGTTCCTGTTTCCTTGGTGGCCAATGGCGTTAAAGATGAGGCCTTTGTTGATTTTATCATTCCGGATAAGGATTTCAATATCACGGTGCAGGTTGTTAATGTCGCGCCGCAGGACCAGAATATTGAAAATAATGAAATGTTGAGCCCGATGTTTCACGCGCAAGAAGACCATGATTTTGACGGACTGGGCGATGACATTGACAGCGATGATGACAACGACGGACTGACGGACGCGGAAGAAGCGCTGAAAGGAACGGACAAAAATAAAGCGGACACAGATGGCGATGGCGTGAATGATAAAGAGGACAAATATCCGCTGGATGCTAAAAAAAGCAAGGATGAACCATTGCCGCCGCCTAAGCCAGTTGAAATTCCAAAAATAGTCGCGCCGGCAAAACAGTTGCCCCAAATTCAAGCAAAAGACAAGCAAGACGAGCTAGACCAGCAAGACAAACAAAATGAGGCAAAGAAAAAAAATATAGTTAGCGATAAAAAGAAAGAATCAAGCGCGAGCGCGAATGAAAAAATTTCAAAGACGGCAGAATTGGTGGCAGGGGTTTTCAGTCCGTCGTCGGAACAAGTGCTGAAAGAAGTAAAAATCAAAGCCGAGCAATTGAATTGGAACACGTATCATTTTAGTTTTTCAACGAATGTTCCTAATTTGGACATCGCCGGGTTGGATTATTCGTGGAATTACGGCGATGGCCGCGAAAGCAAAAAGAACGGCGAGCATCGTTATCGCGGCGTTGGTGAATATTATGCGACATTAAAAGTGAAGGGGCCGTTTGATAATTTTATTTATGACAGCGTGGCGATAAAAGTTGAATTTTGGTCAATAAATAATTATTGGCTCTGGATTGTCGTTTTGTTGCTCGGCGGCATGGTGTATTTATTCGCCGGCAAATTCAAACATCGGACGTCGCTTTCCGCGACTGACGCGGAAAAGCCAGAGCGCGAACTCCGGCGTCCGAAGAAACGTTCAACGGACGAGTAGCGTGTCAGATTATTTAAAATAAAAATGTCCGCCAGAGGCGGCTCCGCCTTTGGCGGAAGAAATAACAATGAAAAATAAAATTAAAATCGCCATCTTGGTTTTGTTTTTAATCGCGCCGTTCGTTTGCTCGGCGCAAGAGAATCAAAGCAAAGATGTTCAGCCGTTGAAAGAGGCCTTTATAAAATACAAACAGGTCGGCTGGCAGACATATGAGTTTGATGTTTTGACGAATTTGCCAGAGACGAATGGCTTAACATATGAATGGTTGGTGAATAACGCGGAAACCTTCCACACGAGCAAGCTCCGGTATTTTTTTCCGATGGGCAAGCAGGTTGTCAGAGTAAAAGTTATGGATCAGTACGGGAACAGCCGAAGCGACACGATGGAGTTGGAAATCCTTTTTTGGTCGCTGAAGAATAATTGGTTCTGGTGGGCGGTGTATCTGGTGGTTATCTTGATGATTTTTTATTATTGGGCGGCGAAGATAATTTATCTTTTTAATCGCCGGCGCGTCAGCCGTGAGGCGCGATATTTTCTTGATTTGCTTGACGAGCATGGTTGGGTGGAGCGAATCATTCAGTTAAGAAATCAAAAAAACAAGAAATCAAGAAAACAAAAAACAAGAAAGCAATACAAGGGATAAAAGACTGGCAGTGAGTTCATTTATTTGTAACATTTGTATTGATTTGTAATTTGTAACTAATTTCATTTTTCATTTTTACCTTTTAATTTTTTATTATGTACCTAATCCTACGTTGGCTGATTAACGCGCTCGGGCTTTTGGCAATCGGATATTTTGTTCCAGGAATCGAGGTTGAAAATTTTTATTATGCGATGATTTTGGTGGTGGTGATTGGATTGATAAATTTCGTGCCGGGCATGATTTTGAAAATCATTACCTTCCCGATTAACGTGATTACTCTGGGTCTGTCGAATTTGGTTATCAACGCGTTGGTGTTTTGGTTTGTCTCGACGTTCATTCAGGGATTTGCGATCACGATTTGGTGGGCTGGATTTCTGGGCGCTGCGCTTTACACGATTGTCACCACCTTCAGCGCTTGGCTGTACCGCGAATCGTATATGCATTGAGGTTTAGTAATTCGTAACTTGTAATTTTTTAGAGCGAACGGTAATTGATTACTGATAGTACTGACATACTGATTGTATGAAAGAGTGGTCTAAATCTAAATTATCTTGTTTATCCTGTTTATCTTCTTCCCCCTTTCATCTGTATATCTGTACAAATCAGTACATCTTGTATTTTATGAAGATATTGCTCCACGATTGTTGCGCGCCGTGCGGCGCGTTTGTCGTTCAAGAGCTAATAAAAAATGGCCATGAAGTAATGGTTTATTTTTATAATCTCAACATTTTTCCAGAAGATGAATATAAGTCGCGTCTTTCGGAAATGGAGCGCTATTGTAAGAAAAACAATATTCCGTTGATTGTCGGCCAGTACGTCCATAACGAATGGCTTGAGTCCGTCCGCGGATTGGAAAATGAGTCGGAAGGCGGCCAGCGCTGTGAAAAATGTTTTTTGCAGCGACTGAATGAAACGGCGCAGAAAGCGATGGAGGAAAAATTTGACGGTTTCGCCACGACGTTGACGATTAGTCCGCATAAACCGGCGGAAGTGATAAACAAAATAGGACGCGAGCTGGCGGAGTTTTACGGTTTGAAATTTATTGACACTGTCTGGCGGAAAGCTGACGGCTTTAAAAAGTCCTGCGCGCTTTCAGCGAAAGAGAACTTTCATCGGCAAAATTATTGCGGATGCGAGTTCAGCGTTAGAAAGTAGAATCTAGAAAATAGAAACTAGAATAAAAGAAAAGAGAGCCGGCGTGGCCGGCCTTCTTCGGTTGTTAGCATGAGGGAAATGATGATTGAAGCGTTCTCGTTTGCGTTTGCGGTATTTCTGGTTGGGTGAATACCCGGCGCGATTTTCGCGAAAAAGGCGACCATTCAATCGGCCTAATCAGTCGGCGTTTGTCATCGTTGATTTCCTGGAATTTTCTGACGACGATATGTGTCCCTTTCGGAAGAGCCATCACTTCGTCGGCCACCATGATAAAGACATTGCCTTCTGGCGCCACGGCTTTGATTTTTACTATTCCGTCGCTGATTTTTCTTTGCCCGCTGATCATGCAAATGAACGGCTGGTTAGCAATCACTTTGGTTATTGGCATTTTTCCCTCCTTTGGCGTTTCGCCAAATCAACAAAAACAATTATAGCAGTCATTTTAATTTTGTCAATATCCGATAATATGATAAAATTGATTTGGCGATTGCTAATAATGTAGAGACGCGATTTATCGCGTCTCACCGTGATGATTGAAAATAACGTAGAGACGCAATATATTGCGTCTCTCGCGGAGACGCGATAAATCGCGTCTCTACAGTTTTGGATGGCGGCGCGACTGGCGAACATAATCCCATGGGTAAAAAAACATTAGGTGAAATTATACGATGGTTCAAAGGGAAATCTTCGTTTTTTATCCATCAAATTCCCGCTGAATTTCAATGGCAGGCGCGTTTTTATGAGCATGTTATTCGCACGGAAAAATCATTAGACAAAATTCGGGAATGCATTAAATTCAACCCGCTTCGATGGGATTATGACAAAAACAATCCCTTTCATTTAAAACCGCTTTATGATTGATTATAAAAAATTGCTAAACGACGAACAGTACAAGGTCGTTACCGAAGCGGACGGGCCGTGTTTGGTGTTGGCCGGCGCTGGCTCGGGGAAAACGCGGACATTGGTTTTCCGCGTCGCTTATTTGACGGAAATGGGCGTTAGTCCTGAAAATATTTTGTTAGTCACTTTTACCAATAAAGCGGCCAGGGAGATGCTGAATCGCGTCGAGAAATTGTTAGGGTTTAAACCCGAAAATCTTTGGGGCGGCACGTTCCATCACATTGGCAATTTGATTTTACGGCGTTACGCCAATTTGCTCGGCTATGAGCGCAATTTTAACATTTTGGACGAACAAGACAGCGAGTCCTTGATTAAACATTCGATGGCGGAAATCGGTTTGAATGTCAAGGGCCAAAATTTTCCGAAAGCCGGCGTGGTTCGTTCAATTATCAGTTTCGCGCGGAATACTAATCAGGAAGTGGCCGAAGTTTGCCAAACAACTTACGATTATCCGGATTTCGTCAGCGCGAAAATGGGCGAAATCAGTTTTGTCTATGACAAAAAAAAGAAGGCGGCTAACGTGATGGACTTTGATGATTTACTCGTTAATTGGCTGCGGCTTTTGCAAACAAACCAAACAGTCAAAGAAAAATACGCCGAACAGTTTGAATACATTTTGGTTGACGAATATCAGGACACGAATCATATCCAGGCGGAGATTATCCGCGAGCTGGCGTCATTTCACAATAATGTTTTGGTTGTCGGCGACGATTCGCAAAGCATTTACTCTTTTCGGGCGGCGGACGTGAAAAATATTTTAAATTTTCCCAAGCTTTTCCGCCCGTCTAAGGTTTATAAGATTGAAACCAACTACCGCAGTACGCCGCAGATTTTGAATTTGGCGAATGAAATTATCGCCAATAATATTGACCAATTCGAAAAGAAGTTAGTGGCCAGAAGGGAAGGAAGCATTTTACCGTCTCTAATACCGGCGCGCGACGCGCACGCCGAAGCGGCGGCCGTCGCGCGCCGCATTATGGAGCTGTATCGCGAAGGGAAAAATTACAATGAATGCGCGGTGCTGTACCGCGCCACTTATCAAGCGGCGGATTTGCAACTGGCGTTAAGCAAACTGAACGTCCCGTACGTCGTCCGCGGCGGCCTGCGCTATTTTGAACAGGCGCACGTTAAAGACGTTATCGCATATTTAAAGGTCTTGGCGAATTTTCAGGATGAAATCGCTTGGAAACGGGTTTTGAATTTATACGAAGGCATTGGCGAAAAAAAAGCAACGCTAATTTGGCAGAGGATTCAAAAATTCAGCGCGTTAAGCGAGTTGATTAACAGTAAAATCGAGCTAACCGGGCAAGCGGCAGAAAGTTGGGATAAAATTTTGCATACCTTCCGTTCATTGCTGGCAATGCCGCGCAATCAAAAAGGATTTATGGCTGAAGTCATTGAACAGGTTTTGACGTTCGGCTACGAGGATTATTTGAAAAACGCTTATGAAAATTACCGCGACCGATTGGATGATTTGGGGCAATTAATTAATTTCGTCGCTTTTTACAATGACTTGGACAAATTATTGTCCGACGTGATGTTGAGCGAGAATTTCGCCGGCGAGCATGAACATGACAGCCGCGCCGTGGTCTTGTCCACCATTCATCAGGCGAAGGGCTTGGAGTGGCCGGTCGTGTTTATCATCGGCCTGCGCGACGGCTACTTTCCGCATCACAAATCACTGGAAAAACCAGCGGAACTCGAGGAAGAGCGCCGTTTGTTTTATGTCGCCGTCACTCGCGCCAAAGATGAGTTGAACATGCTTTTTCCCGTCCGTTCGTTCAGTTATAAATTCGGCGAGCTCTATTCAAAACCGTCAATGTTCATCCGCGAGCTTGACGAGACGAAATACGCGGTCCAGCAATATCAGCCGTTTAGCGATGATTTTGATGATGAAGATAAAGTTATCCGCGTTGACTAATCGTCAGATATTGCGAAATAAAAATTTAATGTAAAGAAAAAGGAGTGCGCTTGCACCCCTAATTTTTTTACTTATCCCGTCTTTCTAAATAAGTGAACATTTCTGAAATCTTCGCGTGACGCGTAAAGTGTTGTCCTCCGCTCAATTCTATATTCTGCGCGTAAGCGACAATGCGCTTAAATTCTTCGGCAATATGTATTGACAAAGCGCCAATTACATTGCCTGTGCCTAAAACGGTTTGGCCGTTGAGAACCGGTTTTTCCAGCTTTCGATTCCAATCGATTCCATAAAAAGTCACACAAGAGACACGGAGATCTATCATGTCCATTTCTTTTATCAGTTCGATAATTTGCAAAAAACAGCGCAAGATGTGGTATGGATAGGAGGCGATGGCCACCTTTTTCCAGCCGTTCTTTTTTACCAGTAAAAGAAAATTCCTTGATTCTTCGGCTGTGTGTTTCGAGGCAGGCATAATGATGATATTCTCTTGCGCTACGTTGTTCTCGCGTAGCAAGCGTTGCCATTCTTCGAATCCGACATAAGACAGGTTCAATTCTTGACATTGTTTTGCTGTAAGGCCGTTTAAAATAAATTTTTCATTTTTCGCCTGTACCACCCTTGAAAGCAAACGATAATCCAATTGATCATCGCGCGCTGGCGCGCCATGGATGAACATTGCTTCAGTGTGTTGACAAGGATCGTTTAAAACCGCGAACATCGCCTGCATCATTTCAAGAGCATTCGGTTCCCATTTTTCCATCACACTTTCCTCCTGTTGATTGTTGGAAAGAACAATAAATGATTTATTACCTTCATTTTATATCTTTATTAATAGTTTTTGTCAAGGGATTGCATTTCAAACCAGATTCAAGGCATTCGCGATTTTTGCTATTTATGGAGTGCGTTTTCATAATGTGATGTCCATAAGGTTAAAGAACTATCCGCGATTTGTTGCCAATTAGGTTAATTTTTGATATAATATAAAGGAACCACTGATAAATATAGTTTTGTTACGAAATTTTTAAATTTCAAAGCGAAAATTGTGAAAAGCGAGGAGGTTTAATGACTAAATTAAGCTGACGAGCTTTTAACAATTTGCAGTTGAAATTTGGAAATTGCAGTAGAAACTATATTTTTCAGAGGTTCCTAAATATGAAATTCAGGCAAACATTATTTTGGGATGTTGACCCGCGCAAAATTGACCCTCGCAAAAACGCGCAATACATCATTGAGCGGGTGGCTGATTTTGGCAATGATAAAGAAGCGAGATGGGTTTTGAATTTTTATAATAAAAAATTACTTAAAAAAGTTATCGCTAAATCAAGATGTTTGAGACCAGATACTAAAAATTTATGGACATTGATTCTAAAAAACAAATAAATTTTCATTTTAATATTCTGCCTCGGGCGACAAAAAAGGCGCTTGATTTTTTGTCAAAACAAGAGTGGTTGAAAAATTCGCCGTGGTATTTGGCCGGCGGCACGGCTTTGGCTTTGCAAACAGGCAATCGTCGTTCAGTTGATTTGGATTTTTTTTGCGAAACAAAAAATTTTGTTAATGAAGAACTTCTGGGAAAATTTTTTGGACTGAACGGCTGGAAGGTAACCTTGGATAGAAAAAATACCATCTATGGTTCTTTGTTTGAGGCCAAAATAAGTTTCATCGCCTATCCATTTTTTATTCCAAAACAAAGACCGTTTGAATATGGCGCTGTTCGCGTGTTAAACAAATTAGATGTTGCTGTAATGAAAGTTATTGCCATTTCCCAGCGCGGTAAAAAGCGGGATTTTTTTGACCTTTATTGGTGCGCGCACAATATCGAGCCGTTAGAAAATATTATTAAGCGGCTTAAAATTCAGTATCCGTCAATCGCCCATGATTATCATCATGTTTTAAAAGCGCTGGTGTATTTTGAAGACGCTGAGAGCGATCCTGAACCGCAAATATATTTTAAGGCCGACTGGAAAAAAGTAAAAAAGTTTCTTATTAAAGAAATTCCATTAATCGCGGATAAGATATTGAAATAAAAAGTTTTGTCCAAAGTAGTTCTATAGTAGTTCTCGTTTTCGTGATAGGACAACAGCCAGCGGCTGGTGTTTTATTTTTTTAAACAACGGCTACGCTTGCTTGACACGGGATATATAAGTTTGATAAATTGATATGTCGAGGATGTACCTTGATAATTGGGCTAAATTGAACGAAAAAGAGGCACGAAAATGGGCCTTACAAAAGGAGGGAATAAAAATGGGAACTTCGAGACGTGCGTCAAAACCATCCTCTAAACAGTTGCTCCTGGGATTGGACATTGGGTCATCGTCAATCAAGATGTGCCAATTCAAGCAGACCGCCAAGGCGGTGGAACTCCTCCATTTTGATATGGTCCCGCTACCTCCGCGGGCAATCGAGGACGGCGTGTTGATCAATCGCGCGGCTATTGTTGAGAAGATTCGGGAGTTGATTTCGCGGAACAAGATCCGCGCCAAAAACTGCGCCATTAGCGTGTCCGGCCATTCGGTCATTATCAAGAAAATTTGCGTACCGGAGATGCCACCCGAAGAACTGGACGAAGCCATTCAGTCAGAGGTAGAGCAGTATCTCCCGTTTGATATCAAGGATGTCAACGTTGACGTGCAGATACTCAATCCCAAGGTCGGCGGAGGGTTTATGGATGTCCTGCTCGTCGCGGCCAAAAAAGACGTGGTTGACGATTATGTCAGCGTGGTTAAGGAGGCAGGGCTGTGTCCCGTGGTCGTGGACGTGGACACGTTTGCAATTCAGAACGCGTTTTGGTTGAATTACGAGTTTCCGCCAAAGGAAGTCATCGCGCTCGTGAACGTCGGCGCTTCGACGATAAGTATTAACGTGATTTCGAATGGGGCTAGTGTGTACACGCGCGACATCTCAATGGGCGGGTCATTGCTGACAGAAGCGATTATGAAAGAGCTCGATGTCCCATGGGAGGAGGCAGAGCATTATCAGAAGATGCGTGTTGATGATATGCCCTTTAGTGGTGGCATTTTTCAAGGAGTTCAAAAGTGCAGTGAACGCGTTGCAGAGGCGCTCGTGGCCGAAGTGCAACACACTCTTGATTTTTTCGAGGCCACGACCCTCAATTCTGACATCGCTCGAATCTACTTGCTCGGCGGGATGTCGGAGATGGGTGCTCTTAGCCGGGCGCTCGAGCGAAGGCTCGAAATTCCTGTTAAGCGGATCAATCCTTTCTATAACATTGTCATTGACTCGCGAAAATTCAACTTGGATGTGCTTGATGAGATGATGCCGCTCGCCACAGTGGCACTCGGTTTAGCCATGCGGTTCAAGGGAGATGCCAAGCCGGGCGGAAGTGACGCAAGGATTAATCTTTTAGGCAGTAAAAAATAAGCGATCACTACGTGCGGTCGCGATTACTTATAGGACGATCCACCAACATTGGTGGATCTTTTAATTTCATAATTTTTACGCTTATTTGACACGAACATAAAATTTTGATATAATAACTTGTTCAAGGGTGTTCCTTGACAATTGGGCTAAATTGAACGAAAAGGAGGTGCTAAAATGTACGCATTGCTACTCGCGATACTGGTATCAGCCATTGGCATAGCGCCGCTTGTAATTAGGAAAAAATTTCTTGGCGCAGGCATTCTCTTCGCGACAACAACACTGTTTTGGTGGTTTATTTTCTACAAAGCTTGTCCTTCATTGGTGTGGCCGCTCTGGGGCTTTCTTGCTTTTCCTGTTGTTATTAACTGGATTATCGGAGCGGTCATAGATTTTGTATCGCCCGATGAGTACGGATTGGAAAGAGAGAGACCAACATGGATAGCCTTTTTTCCTGTTGTCGGAATCGTCATTATTATCGTGGTCGCTTTGAGCGGCTGGGGCGCGTTTCGCAGTGGCGAATACAGAGAACTGATTGGCCAAGTTGAAAAACGCGATTTCAAGAAAGACATGCAGCCGAGCGATCCGGCGCACATCAGATTCGTGCCGCCTGAACTGGCGGCTTTCATGGCCGACAAACAGCTTGGCGAAGCAGAGGCGTCAATCGGTAGCCAATTCAAGGTTGCCAAAGAATATATGACCCTGCAGAGAATCAAGGGCGATCTGTGGTACGTGGCGCCGCTTGATTACAATGGTTTTTCCGTCTGGACATCAGTCGGCAAAGTTCCCGGCTACGTGAAAATCAACGCAGAAGACCCTTTCCGCAAAGTTGAACTTGTCCTCGGCCAGTCCTATGTCTATACACCGGGCGCCTACTTCAGCGAGAATCTTGAGCGCCATCTCTGGACAAACGGCTATTTGAAACTGGGATTGACTGATTACACTTTTGAAGAAGATGAAAATGGCAAGGCATGGTGGGTGGTTTCTGTTTTTGAACCGACGATAAGTTACTGGGGCAAAAAAATCGTCGGTGTGGCTGTGGTTGACCCGGCGGACGGCGAAATTACCTTCCACGCAAAGGACAAAATTCCTGATTGGATTGACCGCGCAATTCCTCGAGAATTCGTGGTTGATTATATGAAAATGTGGGGAAAGTTTCCTCACGGCTGGCTGAATTCATGGTGGGGAAAGAACGAGCTGGTTGATGTTACGCCGTATGGCAAAAACGAGGATTACGTGGAGATTGTTTACGGAAGCGACGGCGAGCCATACTTTTTCACTGGCATTACTTCTGCCAGCAAGGAAGACAGCGCTCTTGTCAGCGTGATGTATATTCACACAAGAACAGGCAAGGCGACAGAATACAAGATTTCAGGAATGACGGAAGAAGCAGTGCTTCAAGTCGTCAATAACGAGCTTGCGTATAAAGGATGGAAAGGCACGGCGCCCATGCTGTTCAACTTTTACGATCAGGCGATTTGGGTGAGCACTGTCCTTGGGGCAAGCAATACTTTCAAGGGCGTCGCGCTGGTTGACGCCACGACTCAAAAGATATATTGGGATGAAGCGAATCCGTTCGGCTGTTTCGTGAAATTGCGGGCTGAACTCGGCCTTGAGCAAATCAACGCGCCGCTTTCTGAAAAAGGCGAGCGGACGCAATTCCTAGGGATAGTTGAGCGCGTCGCCAAAGACGGCGCGAATTACTATTTGCTGGTGAAAGACATTCCGCACGCGCTGGCAGGCACTGCCGGCATTTCGCTGGAACTGGTTTTCACCCAGCCGGGCGACGCGGTGACGGGCGAGTACATTGACTCGGGAGAGGATGTCTATTCTCTCGCCGCGTTCGACAACTTGTCGGTCGTGCTTGAACCGTCAGCTAAACAATTGAAGGCGGGGGTTGGAAGAGGAGTAGAACTCCTCGAATAATGGAAAAACATTAGAAGAATTATAACAGAGGGAACGCACACATGCGTTCCCTTTTCTGTTTTTCGCGGTAGGGAACGCATATATGCGTTCCCTACAAGCTCTGTTTTCTTTTTAAAAAATTTGGTAAAATATAACAGAGCGTAGGGACAGGGCAGTGCCCTGTCCCTACTACTCACTACCACCTACAACCTTTAAAACTATGAATAAGAAATTTATCGCCATCGCCGGCAACATCGGCATCGGCAAATCAACCTTGACGAAAAAATTGGCCGAACATTTTGATTGGAAGCAATATCTGGAACCGGTAACGGAAAATCCGTATCTGAAAGATTTTTACGCTGACATGAAAAAATGGGCGTTTCATTCGCAGATGTTTTTTCTCGGCAAACGGTTGCAAGACCATTATAATTTAATTCACGAGAAGCAATCGGTCATTCAAGATCGTTCGCTTTATGAAAACGCGGAGGTGTTCGCCAAGTATATGTTCAAGCGCGGTTTCATCGCTCGGCGCGATTGGGATGTTTATCAAACGATTTACAAAACAGGCATTAAAATTTTGCCGGCGCCGGATTTGATTATTTATCTCAAAGCGTCGGTTGATAAAATCATTCAGCGCATTCAGAGTCGCGGCCGCGAGTTTGAAAAGGATATCTCCAAGCAATACCTTTCGGATTTGAATGATTTATACGACGACTGGGCCGGCAATTTTAAGTTGGCGCCAGTGGTGGTGATTAATTACGATGATTTAGATTTAAAAAATTCAAATATTGATTTCGAAAGATTTGTGGAGGTGTTTGTAGAATACGTGAAGTAAAAACAAACGTTTAGGGGACAGGATTTAAATTCTGACTTTTGACCTCTGATTTCCGATTTCTGACTTGTAAAAGTTATCCACAGGGGGCATTTGACGCCTTTTTTTTATTGGTGTATCATTGCTATTGCAGTCGCGAAAAGCTCTTTACAAGACTGTGGCAGGTAGAAAGGCCGGCTATGAAAATTAGTCGAAACCAGCTATTTGCACCATCAACACATTTTTCTAATGTCAAAAGGTAACTGGGGCGATTCGTAGTTGAAGGAAGTTTAGCCTTAAGACCAAGGGAGTCAAGCAAGGTGAAACTTAACGTGACGAAAGAGATGATGGGCGTGGCAACATGTCAAAAAATCTTAATCGAAATGTTAGGCGGAACTTTTCTTGAAGCTCAAAAGTCAAGAGGTTAGACAGAACTTGATTATGAGTCAAGCCAGCGAAAGGGTTTTTTCTTCAAACAGATGGCCAATCTGAATCTGGAGCTGATGATCGGAAGAACTGATAAAGTGAGAAGCAAGGGAGTGGGCGAAAGTCCAAACTCAAGTTTCAAGCCGAGTCAGTTCGGAAAATCAGAGGCAATGAAAGATTTAGATAGTCATTTGAATAGTTGATTGATGATTGATTGAGGTCTGGAGCCGATGGTTCAAGGAACTAACAGAGCAAGGAGCGAAAGCAAAGACGCAAGTCCAAACTTTTACTTCATGTCGAGTTAGTTCGGCAAATCAAAGGCGTTGAAGAACCAAAATCGTCATTAGTCGTACTTGAAGAAAGAATGTCGAGAAGACAAAGGAGAGATGCTGGATCGGGAAATGTAATTCAGCCGCGAGGCAGATGAAATTTCTCGGTAAGTAGAGAAGAGGGAATTCAAAGGAAACTTAAGAAATCCAGACGGATTTTGGGTGAGGAGATCCTCGTAAGAGGTCTTCCCATTAAAAGGGCTTAGGCCTACCCGTAAAGTCTGTTTGGGCTCAAAGTCAGCGATGGCTTTGAGAGTTTCCAGCGAGTTTTCTAATCACTACTTTGATGGTAAAAGCAGTTGGGTATTGGGTCTGGGCCAATCTGAATAAGAGCGGCCATAGCGACTGCAAACCACACAAACAAGGGAGTCCGGCATGACGGGTTCCCTTCTTTATTTTAAACAGAATTTAGAAAGTAGAAAATAGAAAATAGAAGTTTGTTAGAGAGCGCTTTTCTATTTTCTAGATTCTACTTTCTATTTACTGCCTATTAATTCCAAACTTTATTTCATCATTTCTTTATTTGTGGTATAATAAATTCCAGAAAAGTATAAATTAATTATGATTCAAGAAAGCGTTGTCGTTAAATCAATAAAATTTATTTTTCGCGATATTATTTTTGACATTTTGTATTGGCCGATATGGTGGTACTCGAGCGGCGTGAAAAAAGCGGCAAGTCGTTTTTTAGATACTTTATCGCAGGCGAACGACGAGCTGTCGCTCGACGTCTGGTTCAAAAACATATTCAAGCCGATGTACGGGCAATATAGCTGGGACGGCAGGATTATCAGTTTTTTTATGCGCTTGGCGCAGATTGTTTTTCGTTCGATAATATTTTCATTTTGGTTCATATTCGCGGGGCTTGTGTTCGTAATTTGGTTAGCATTGCCGATATGCTTAATCGCGTTGATGCTTTTCAATATAAGAGGTTAGAGGTTAGAAGTCGAAAGTAGGGAACGCATATATGCGTTCCTTTATCGAAGTTTCCGTCATCCGACTGTTTATTATTAAGTATCCTTTCTTTGTGTCAAATCCAGCAAAAACAAAATTAAATTTTCTCGTTTGTCCTTCCTGCAAAGACGTCGGAAGCGCTGGCGCGGGTTGTTCTGTCTGCTCTGGACGCGAAGTCGTTCTTCCTCTGCAGGATAAAATTTTATATTGGGGCTTGTTGTTCAGTCCTGAAAGTTTACTGTACGAAAAAATTACCCGCAAAGTAAGAATGATTATCAATGTCGCCTTGGGGGTAATTGGTCTGTCCGGAATAGCGCTAATGGCGTATCTCGGTTATTTGGATAATTTTCAGTCATTTTTTTCAATTAAATACTGGCTCGCGCCCGGGCGGCCGGAAAAATTTTATTTCTGGTTGACACTGTTGTTAGATTTATATTTGTATTATCGGCTGGAACAAGAAACTTCAAAAAAAGCAAACGTTGTCGCCAAGCAATTCGGCAATAGCTCTCTCTCCGCACCAGCGCTGATATCGTGGCGCGACGTGGAATCCAGGTCAGGTCAGTTGATTGATGTCTCCCGCGCTTTCGCCGAAGAAACATTCAGGGCGGTGCAGGCGGCGTGGGAATTGGCGCGGCATTTTGAAAGTCATGAAGTATTGCCAATGCACTTGCTCGGCGTTTTGTTTCATTTTGATAAATCAGCGATTATTTTGGCGCGGCTGGGAATAAATTTTGAATTATTCAAACAGAAAATCAGCCGTCATTTGCATGAGCGGACAATCGGCCGCGGCGGCAATCCGGTTTTTACGTCCGCGTTCACGCAACTTTTACTGCTGGCGTACACCGAAGCGCATGAGGCCGGCAAAAAAAATGTTGAACTTGATGATTTGATTCTGGCTTTCGCGTCGCCGGAAAAGATGGCTATGGCGGAAGACGACACGATAAAAGATATTTTGACGGACTTTGACGTTAATTTTCAAAAGTTAAAAAATGTTGTTGCTTGGATTCGAATCCAAGAATCACTCCGGCAGCGTTTGGGCCGATTCAGGGCGCGCGCCCGATATAAACCGAAAAGAGGCATTGACCGAGCGATGACTGCTGTCGCTACGCCATATTTAGATCAGTTCAGCGAGGACTTAACTTTGGCGGCGAAATACGGCCGATTTTTTCCGTGCCTCGGCCGTGAAAAAGAATTTGAAAAGATATTCAGGATATTCGAAGCCAGCCGCCAAGGCGCTCTGCTGGTCGGCCCTGTCGGCGTCGGCAAGAGCGCGATAATCCAAGGGTTGGCGGAAAAAATGGTCGCGGAAGACGTGCCAGAGATTTTGCGCGACAAGCGGTTAGTCAGCTTGAATGTTTCAGCGTTGGTCGCCGGCGTCGGGCCGTCTGGCGCGGAAGAGCGGCTGATTAACGCGGTGAATGAAATCGTGGAAGCGGGCAATATTGTTTTAGTGATTGAAAACGCGCATTTGCTTTATGGCATAGGCGTTGGCGCGGAAAGCAGTTTAGATATGGCGGAAGTTTTCGCTGAATTTATGGCCAAAGGATTATTTTATTGCTTAGCGACGACCACCAACGAAGGGTTCGCGTCTGCGATTGAAAATAAAAGCTTGGCGGCGGCGTTCCAGCCGGTTAAAATCGAAGAATTGGAACTGAACGACGCGATTTGCGTGCTCGAAGCGAAGAGCGGGCCGATTGAATATCAAAACAAAGTTTATTTTTCATACGGCGCCATTGAACAGGCGGCCGTGTTGTCCGCGAAATACATTCACGAGCGATATCTGCCGCAAAAAGCGATTGGAATTTTGGAACAAGCGGGAATTAAAGTCAAACAAGAGCGCGGTGAGAATAAAATCGTGCTGGCGGAAGATGTGGCTGAAATTATTTCTGGAATGACGAAAATTCCTTTGACCGCGATCACGGAAAAAGAAACCGAGAAATTGTTGAACCTTGAAGAAAAAATTCAAGAACGGATAATTGAGCAAGATGAAGCAGTGAAAATCGTGGCCGCCAGTTTGCGTCGCGCGCGGCTGTCGCTGCGCGAGGGTAAAAGGCCGATCGCTGGTTTGCTGTTTCTCGGTCCCACTGGTGTGGGTAAAACAGAATTGGCGAAAACCGTGGCCAGCGTTTATTTCGGCGATGAAAAAAATATGGTTCGTTTTGATATGTCGGAATATCAGACGTCGGGAAGCGTCAATCGGCTGATTGGCCATGGCTCGAATCCGGGACTGTTGACCGAAGCAATCAGAAAAAAACCGTTTTGTCTCATCCTGTTTGATGAAGTTGAAAAAGCTCATCCTGATATTTTGAATTTATTTTTGCAGGTCTTGGACGATGGACGATTGACGGACGCGGCCGGCCGGACGATTGATTTTACCAACACGATTATAATAATGACGACCAATGCCGGCGCTCAATTTATTCAAGACGAAATAAAAAGAGGCGCGCCAGCGGAGGAAATAAGGAAAAATTTATTGGAGGAGAAGTTGCGCGATTATTTTCAACCGGAATTTTTAAATCGGTTCGACGGTGTGGTGGTTTTCAAGCCGCTTTCCATGGTGGCGGTTATCCGCATCGCCCATTTGCTTTTGAATCAAGTTATTAAACAATTGGCTGATAAAGGCATTGAATTTCAAACAGAAGACGAAGCAGTCGCCGAGCTGGCGGAATTGGGTTTTGACCCGAAATTCGGCGCCCGTCCTTTGCGCCGCGTGATTCAAGAACATGTTGACGACGCTTTGGCGAATTATCTCTTGCGCGGCGAAATAAAGCGGCGGGATAAGGTTATTTTGGAGGTTGGAGGGAGGCTAAGGATTGAAAAAGCAGAGGAAATTTAACGTTGGAAACTCTTTGACGTCCGTCGGGGAGGAGCGACACCGTCATTGCGAGGAGCGCAACGACGAAGCAATCTCGAGACTATAGATGCTGGGATTGCTTCGTCGCCCCGACGTCCGTCGGGGCTCCTCGCAACGACAAGAAGGCGAAGCGGAATTTACACTGAGTATATCGAAGTGCCCAAGATCCCGTGATATGCATATGTTAAAAGTAAAAAATACGAATTAAAGACAAGACGTTAATCAAAGTTAAAAGAAAAGACAGGCCGCGTTTGGTCTGTCTTATTTTGAAGAAAGTTATTTGCGCGTTTGCGTTGCCGGCATAATTGCCGTTAGATATGGCGCCAAATCAGCGACTATACAGCTAAAGAGAATTAATGTCCGCCAGTCAGTGAAGCCGTTGTTGTTGAGAACATAGACGCACCAGAGAGTTGTCCACGGCATGAAGAGCGAGCCCAACAGCGGCCAGAACCAGCCGCTGAACGCTTTTTCCATGAAGTTCGTCGTCAAGTAAATAATTAGCAACGCTAACCGATTGCTGATTGCCAGTGAAATTATTATCCACATCACTATTCCTCCTTTTCTTGCCGTCTATTAAAGTGAAAAGAACAGAAGTTTAATAATAGCAAATCGTGTCAGGAAAGTCAATACCGTAATTTGTCAAATCAATTGAATTCAGCTAAACTTGAAAAAGGAGACAGCTTCCAAAAAATTATGAACAGCTATGATTATATCATCGCTTTAGGATTGTCGTTTTTACTGTCGCTCTTGATTGTTCCGGCTGTTATTTGGCTTGCCAGAAAATTGAAAGTTATTGATTATCCTGACCGCGAACGAAAAGTTCACAAAAAACCGACGCCATTGCTCGGCGGGTTGGCGATCTTTTTCGTTTTTAACGCGCTTTTGCTTTTTTACGCTTTAGTCACCAAGAATTTAACCGGCGACACGATTACTCTGCGCAACTTATTCGGCATTTCTATCGGCACGATATTTTTGCTTATCGGCGGGTTTCTCGATGATAAATATGACTTGAAGCCAAAGTGGCAAATTATCTGGCCAATCGGCGCCATCGCCAGCGTGATTATCTGCGGCATCGGCATTGATTGGATTACTAATCCTTTCGGCCAGGGCTTGGTTTATCTTGATGAATATCAATACACGCTTTTTTGGTACCATGGTTTTCCGTATAAAATAACTTTGCTCGCTGATTTTTTCACTTTCTTTTGGTTATTGGCGATGATGTACACGACCAAATTGCTGGACGGTTTAGATGGTTTGGTTTCGGGCATGGCCGTCATTGGCGGCGTTTTCGTGTTTCTGACGAGTTTGAATAAAGGCGAAATCGTGCAATATGACGTCGCTCTGCTGGCGATAATTATTGTCGGAATTTTTGCCGGATTTTTGGTATTTAATTTCCATCCGGCCTCGATTTTTTTTGGCGAAGGCGGCAGCACAATGGCTGGTTTTTTGCTCGGCGCGCTTTCCATCGTCAGCGGCAGTAAAGTCGGCGTCACTTTGATGCTGATGAGCATTCCAGTTCTTGATGTCTTGTGGACGATCGCGCGCAGAATGATTGGGAAAAAATCGCCGTTTCTATCCGCTGACCGCCAGCATCTCCATCACCGATTGCTTGAAGCTGGTTTCTCGGTCAAAAGAGCAGTATTGTTTTTTTATTCAATGGCCGTAATTTTTGGCATTATCGCTTATTATTTGCAGGAGATAAACATGGCACTGTTGTTGATCGCGATCGTGGCATTGATTATTTTCCTGCTAATTTTAGCGTATTTATTTAGAAGGAAAAAATTGAATGGAATGGGCTTGACTTAATCGAAAAAATTTAATATCATTAGATTCAGATAAAGCAGGGAATAAAAATTTTCGTTTCCCCTTAAAAGCGCGTTACCAAAAAACGCGTTCATGAATATGGATATAGCGGTCATCGCCACTGGCGGAAAACAATATCAAGTTCGAAAAGATCAGGTGATTAAAATTGAAAAATTAAATAGCAAGCAAGGAGAAAAAATAATTTTTAGCAATGTTTTGTTGTTGACTAATGAAAAGGGAGATAAAATTCAGATCGGCGATCATTTTATCAAAGATGAAAAAGTTGAAGGTGAAATTATCGAGCAGGCGAGAGATAAAAAAATATCAGTGATTAAATTCAAAAGAAAAGGGCATTATCGCCGCAATGTCGGCCATCGCCAGCCATACACGAAAGTAAAGATCATTAAAATCAGCTGATAAAAAAAACAACAACCAACCGCCCGCAAAGGAGAAGCGCGATGATTGCGAAATTCAATAATATCCGGCCGGAAAATTTCGAGCGGCTATCAAGGTTCGTTGAGAGCGATCAAAACTTCATTAATGTTACGCGGCGTTCGGATGATAAGGAAGTGCACGATGTCGAGGATGATCTTGATTCAAAGGAAGATCGCGTTCGAATCGTCAAGATACTTACTTTTGGCAAAGATACGAAAGCGCATCGGAATGCCATGTTCGTGGATTTGATAATGAAGGATTGGGTAATTGATTACGTTGAAGTTCCGGGCAAAGGGTGGAAGAGGGCGCGATTGCCCATTCCACGCGATGTGGTAGATATAGTTTTCGATTGCCTTGGCATATTGCCGGTGGAAATCGAACCGATTGTCGCGGAAGTTGAAGATCCAGCGGTGGCGGCTCACATTCGAGAACGTTTTGAGGACATCGCTGATCGTTTCGCGGAAGAACGCGTTCCAACGGAAGCGGTCTAACATAAAGAAACCACAGGGTTCATTAACCTGTGGCTTTTTGTTTATTTCTAAGGCAGTTTTTGCTTTACAAGCTGGTTCTTCGAAGGGCTACTTTTTAGCGCCCCTAAACCAGTCGATTCTCTCCGGTTTAGGGCAGGCAAAAAGTAGCCAAAAAGCGCTGAGAAATGTTTTTGTCATGGTGAGGCTCTCGAACCATGACAAACGAAAAATTTTGTCGCCCTTCGAGAGCCCTTCGAGTACCTCAGGGTGACATTCCTCAGGGTGACAAAAGGGGCGGGCGGAATTTACACTGAGCCCTTCGACCCCGCATCCTGCGGGGCTCAGGATAAACTCCGACGAAGTGCCCCAGACCCCGTGATATACATGTTTTATAGCAATGGATACGAATTATGGACGAGCGAAAAAGGTGTGTATATACGTTAATTTAGAATTCTCCGTCCTTTAATGGCGTTGGCCAGCGTCACTTCGTCCGCGTATTCGATTTCGCCGCCCATCGGCAGGCCGCGCGCGAGCAATGAAATTTTCACGTTGAGCGGCGCCAATATTTTTTTCAGATAAATAATCGTGCCTTCGCCGCTTAAATCAGGATTCAAAGCGAGGATGACTTCTTGAATATGATCATTTTGGATTCGTTCGAGCAATTCTTTGACGCGGAGTTTGTCCGGCGTGATTCCTTCCGGCGGATCAATTTTTCCGCCGAGGCAATGATAAAGTCCGTTGTATTCTTTGGTCGCTTCGATAACGTTCAGGTCGTGAAAGTTTTCCACGACGCAGATGGCCGCGCGGTCGCGTTTTGAATCAGCGCAGACGGGGCAGACGGTCCGCGCTTCTGAATAGTTAAAGCACTGCGGGCAGAAGAAATTGTGATTTGGCAATTCTTTCAGGTCGGCGCCGAAATTTTCAAGGAATTCTTTCGGCTGTTTGAGCAGGAAAAAAACAAAACGTTCGGCGGTTTTGCGGCCGACGCCGGGCAAAGCGGAAAAGGCGTTAATCAGTTTGTTTGTAATTGACTGTTCGTTGTTCATTTTGGGTGATTTAGGGGAGAAGTCAAAGATTTTTTAAGACGGTTTGCTTCGAAGGGTGACTTTCAATTTGAAAGTTGGAGAGCGAAGCGGCACCGTCATTGCGAGGAGTTAGACGATCCCTCGGTAAGCTCGGAATAAACTCCGCAATCTCGAGACTATAGGCGCTGGGATTGCTTTGTTGCACCGACGTACGTCGGGGCTCCTCGCAATGACAAAAAAGAATACACGAAGAACTAAGAAAAATTTTTATCCAAACTGCGGAAGCTGGCGCGCTGTTCGTCAAAAAATAATTTGACCAACCCGGTCGGTCCGTTGCGGTGTTTGGCGATATGGATTTCCGCCAGATGCCGCTCTTGCGCCGTCAGTTCTTCGATTCGGTAATTGCGGTCAGCCGCTTTGCGATAAATAAATAAAACGACATCCGCGTCTTGTTCGATTGAACCGGATTCGCGCAGGTTCGCCAGTTTGGGAATCGCGGGTTTGCACATTTCCACCGCCCGAGACAACTGGGAGAGCGCGAGTACCGGTATGTCAAGTTCGCGGGCAATGCCTTTTAACGAGCGGGTGATTTCCGCCACGGCTTGCACGCGATTTTCCACGTCAGCGCGCGATTCCATCAGTTGCAGATAATCAATAACAATCAGTCCGAGGTCGCGCTCGGCTTTCAGCCGTCGCGCTTTAGTTCTGATTTCCATCACATTGAGCGAGGCAGAATCGTCAATAAAAATCGGCGCTTCGGCCAGCAGACCCATGGCGTGGCCAATGCGCGGAAAATCATCGTCTTCTTCGCGGTCAGAAAGCCGGCCGGTGCGCATTTTCCATAAATCAACATTCGCTTCGGCGCAAAGCAGGCGGTCAACCAATTGTTCTTTTGACATTTCCAAACTGAAAATCCCGATTGGCACGCGCGCCTTGACCGCCACTAGGCGAACGATGTCGAGCGCCAGAGACGTTTTGCCGACAGATGGCCGGGCGGCGAGAATAATTAAATCCGATTTTTGCAGGCCAGCCAGCAAGTTGTCCAAATCAGAAAAACCGGTCGGCACGCCGCGCAATTTGCCGCTGCTTTTGTGCAGTTCGTCAATGCGGTCGAATGTCTCGCCGAGGATATTGCTGATGGAAATAAAAGATTGTTTCAGAAAACGTTGCGAGACCGAAAAGAGTTTTTGTTCAGCTGAATCGAGCAGAGTGTCTATTTCTTCTTGCTCGTGATCGCAGAGTTCGGCGATTTCCGCAGAAACGCCCTGCAATCGGCGCAAGGTGGCTTTCTTTTTTATGATTTGACCGTATTGAACAACGTGGCTGGCGGTCGGCACGAGGTGGGCGAGGGAGGCGAGGTAGCTGCGGCCGCCGATTTTTTCAATTTGATTTTTTTCTTCCAGCGCGTTGGCGACGGTTAAAATGTCAATCGGTTCCTGTTTGGTGTACAAATTTTGCATTGTTTCGAAAATGAAACGATGCGCGTCTCGGTAAAAATCATCCGGCTCAACGATGTCGGCGATTCTGTCAAACGCCTTTTTATCAATCAAAAGCGCGCCGAGCAAGGACTGCTCTGCTTCAATGTTTTGCGGCGGCAATTTTAATAAGTCAATGTCTTTAGGCATGACAAAAGTAACAATGAAAAATGTAGAAACTCGTATCGGCTACAAATTACCCTTCGACAAGCTCAGGGCAAGCTCATCACTACAAATGCTACAAATAGATGACCTCGCTTCGCGTCCGTGCGTTCCCTTTTACAGTGCTTTAGTGTTTTAGTGCTATAGTGTTTCTTTAAGTTCATCTTAATTCGATTTTTGCATTAAAGCAAGCCAAATATCTGGATAAGTTGTGATTATATTCGTGTCTTAAATTAGCCAAGAATATACGCTTGACGGTTTACATTTTCTTTGATATAATACGTTTGCCTAATGCGGATTTGTAAGGAACGCATATAGGCGTTCCTTTCCAATTCGCAAGGGAAAGTCCATGGAAATTCCATGGCAAGTTAGCAGGAACCGCATTCTTGGTGATTAAAAAAGGGGGGACCACGAATGACTCTCGACTGCTGACAATTTGAGTGCCCCGTCCCTGCGGGCACAGCATGAAAGCAGGGGTTGAAAAGATGGAGTGCCATCATCGTCGTGCGCGCGAAGATTGCGCATAGATAAATGGAGAGAGAATGGCGAGAGCTCCTCCGTTTTAAAAGCGAGTCAATGTGTGAGTCCGTCCAAAGTTGAAGTTTCAGTTCTGATGGACTCACAATCATAAGCCGAACCCAGCGCTGGTTCGGCTTAACTATTTTAAAGGAAGTTTTATTAGGTTTCGCAAAAGCATGGCAATAGTCATTGGCCCGACGCCGCCCGGCACGGGCGAGATGAATTTTACTTTTTCCAAAACGTTTTCGAAATCAACATCGCCCACAACTTTTCCGTCAATTTTATTTATGCCGGCGTCAATAATGATGGCGTCTTTTTTTATCATTTTTTCAGTGATGAATTTCGGTTTGCCGATGGCGACAATGAGAATGTCGGCGGATGTTAATTCCTGCTCAAAATTCGCGTCGTTTGCCGTCAAAATTTTGATTTCATTGTCAGCGCCGTAGAAGCCATGAAACTGCTCGCCGAATATTTTATGGTTGCAGAGAATGGTTATTTTTTTATTTTCAATTTTTTCCCTGGTTGATTTAATCAATTCAACGATGCCGAGAACGAGTGGTGAGACAATGGTTGGGTAGGCGGCCAGAGGTTGATGCAAATTTTTTGGGCGCAGACCGTCCACGTCTTTTTCCGGCGCAATGGCGCTGATGATATTGTCTGTATGGAATTTTTCCGGCAGAGGGAGTTGGATTAAGATGCCGTAGATGTCATCGTCGCGATTGAGAAAGTTTATCGCTTTGATAATCTCTTCCTCCGAACAGTCGCTTTCGAAATAATAATAATGAAAATTAATCTCGCATTTTTCGCAGGCCTGTTTTTTCAGTTTGACGTAAAGATGCGAACTCTGGTCGTCGCCGATTAAAATCGCCGCCAAGCCAGGTTTGCGCGGCATTTTTTTTATTTCTTTGGCGAGTTTTTTGATTATTTTTTCACTCAACGTTTTTCCGTCGAGGATTTTGTTTTTATCAGGCATTGTGATGGCGTTAATCTTGTCATGGTGAGGCTCTCGAACCATGACAGACGAAGGATTTTGTCGCCCTTCGATCCTTCGAGGCTCGCCCCGCATTTTGCGGGGCGAGCCTCGAAGGATGACACCTCAGGGTGACAAGAGGGCTCGCCCTGCCAAATCAGTACGTTGGATTGTTGTTAACTCCGGATAGAGCGGATATTTTTTGGTTAGTTCCATGATTTGTTTCTTGACGTTTTCGCGCGATTCCAAATCGTCCGGATTAGATAATGTTTCGTTGATTAAGTCGGCGATGAGTTCAAAGTCGCTTTCGATAAACCCGCGAGTGGTCATGGCCGGCGTGCCTAAACGGATGCCGGACGGGTCCATTGGGTTTCTCGGGTCGTCGGGAATCATATTCTTATTGCAGGTTATCTGAACCGCGTCCAGCGTTATCTGCGCTTGTTTGCCGGTCAGCCCTTTATTCGTTAAGTCAATCAGCAAAAGGTGATTGTCCGTCGCACCGAACATAATGGTGAACTCGTGTTCTTTGAGCCGCTTTTCGAATGCCTTGGCGTTTTTCATTATTTGCTCGGCGTAATTTTTAAACGACGGTTCGAGCGCTTCCTTGAAAGCAACGGCTTTGGCGGCGATATTGTGCATGTGCGGGCCGCCCTGCAAGCCGGGGAAAACGGTCTTGTCAATTTGTTTTGCCCATTTCGCTTTGCACATAATCATGCCGCCGCGCGGCCCGCGCAATGTTTTGTGCGTGGTCGTGGTAACCACGTCGAAAAGCGGCACTGGATTGTTCATTAGTCCGGCGCAAATCAGTCCCGCGATGTGGGCGATGTCAGCCATGGTATAAGCGTTGACTTCATCCGCGATTTCTTTAATTTTTTCATAATTGATTTCACGCGAATAAGCGGAATAACCGACGAGAATCAGCTTTGGCTTGTTTTCGCGCGCCATCTGCCGCAGATTGTCGTAATCAATCAGTCCAGACGTTCGATCAGTTTTGTAACGGATAAAATTAAAAAGTTTGGCCATGATTGTTACTGGATGGCCGTGGGTTAAATGGCCGCCGTGCGACAAATCCATTCCCAAAATCGTATCCCCGGGATTTAGAAGAGCGAAATAGGCGGCGAGATTGGCCGGCGCGCCGGAAAGCGGCTGAACGTTCACGTGCTCGGCGCCAAATAATTGTTTCGCCCGCGCGCGCGCCAAGTCCTCTACTGTGTCCACGTTTTCCGTTCCTCCGTAGTAACGGTTGCCCGGATATCCTTCGGCGTATTTATTCGTCAGCACGCTGCCTAGCGCTTCGAGCACGGCCAGCGAACAAAAATTTTCCGATGGGATCAGCTCGATCGCGTTTTGCTGGCGCTGGAGTTCGTTTTTTATCGCTGTTGAAATCTGCGGGTCAGTATCGTTTAGTCGCATAAGGGATAGATTAAGAATATAAAAATGGTAAAAATAGGTTGTAGGTGGTAGGGAGTAGGTTGTAGAATTTTAGAGCTTTATAGCCGTAAAGCTTTACAGCTTTATAGCTTTATGGCCGACAAGCAGGCGTAATTCGTATTTTATTTAAAACCAACCTCAATTTCATTGCTGTATGTCCCGCATTCACTGCCGAGATTTTGGCAAACGCGGAAATAGTACGTCTCGCCGGTTTGTAGGTTCGTCCAAACATCCGAACTGGCGCTCGAAGAAGTATTGAGGTGATGGGCTTTGCCCGGGAAAGACACGTCCGCTGATTCGTCCATTATCACTTTAAAACCTTTTGTTATTTTTAATCCTTCTGTTGTCCAATAAAGATTGATTTGCCCGTCCCCGGCTGAACCAGTAAGAGTGATAGAACCCTCTTCGGAAGATGCTGAAATCGTGGCGGACGCGTTGCCGCTGTAAGCGCCGCAACTTCCGTTTTTTAACAGGCAAACGCGAAAATAATAAGTGCCGGCATTCAATTTTTTCCAAATATCATTGCGTTGATTGCCAGACAAGGAATGATAGGAGTTGCCCGGAAAAACTGGATCCTTGGCTGTCCCAATCACGGATTTAAATCCTTCGGTCGCATTTAAAGACGGATTCATGATCCAATTTAACGAAACATTCGCTTTGTCAACAGCGGCGCTAAGAACAATCGGTTCCGCGGAGTAATCTTTGTCGCTTAAGTTGATGGCGAAATCATTGCTATAGACGTCGCATTTTCCGAGGTTGAAAGCGCAAACGCGGAAGAAATAATTTCCCGGCGGGAGTTCGCTCCATTTGTCGCTCGCCGTTGTTTTCGCGATTGTGTGATAGGGCGCGTTTGGATAGGTCGGGTTTTTTACGCCGCTTTGCAGTACCTTGAATTCTTGAAAATCGTTTATATTTTTCATTTCCCACGACAAAACGATAGAGTTCTTTCCTACTATGTTTCCGGTCAAGACGATATTTTCTTTCTGTTTGGACGTGTTTACGATAATGGTTTTTTTGTTGACATTTTTTTCTTTTTTGACGGTGATTTCAATTTCGTTTTTCCCGACCGATAGTGCTAATTCAGTTTGAAACTGGCCTTGGTTGTTTTCGATCTCCTTGCCCGCCATAAAAATTTCCGCCGCCGGATCGGTCGCGCCTTTAATTGTTATTTTTTCGCTGTCCGTCGTTGTTTCCACTTCTTTGGGTTCGCTGATAATCAACTTGATCGTCTTTTCGAAAATTCCTAAATAATAATTTTTTTCGCGGTCGCGGTCAAGATTCCATGAGTACCAATCGTTTTTTAGTAGTTCTTCCATCTTTATATTTTCGGTTTTTATTGATTCTTCTGGCGTTAAAGTTGGATTGATAGTCGCTTCCATTCCTTCTTCGACCGTGCGGATATTGATAATATCTTCGCCGCTGAAAATTTTTACTTTTGTTTTTCCTTCGGTGACCGTGAGATAGGTTAGGGGACCGCTGGCGAGAACATTGAAGCCAGTGCCGAGAGCGGTTATTTCCGTCTCGCCATTTTTGACGCGGTAAATCGCGGTTGATTCGCTGTTCACGCGATGGAACGCGGGACCGCTAATTTGCTCGACGATGATGTCAGCCATGCCCATGGCGCTGATTTTTATTTCCGCGTTTCCCGCCAGACGCAAGACGCTTTTGTCTGGAAATTCGATAATCGCTTTGGCGTCAAGATTAGTTTTAACGTAATCGCCGCTCTGCGCCTGATAATTTTCCGCGACCTCCTGCCAATCCTCATTCGGCGTTTTGAGTTCAACTTTACCTGCGGTGAAAACGATTTTCGCGGAATTTATCGGCATTTCCGTCTGGTCCGTAAATTTTTGTTCGGTTTGAGTTTCGTTTTTATTGGTGCGGATTGAAAAACAGACAAAGCCGGCCGCCAAAATAATGAAGATCAGCAAAAAAATAAATCCTCTTGTTTTGAAGAATGATTTTTTATAATAATTCCCCGCGTAGGGGTGGTTTGAATAAAATTTCATGGTAAATGAGTACTAATAGTATTGATTGTAAAATGAAAAATGAAAAATGTAAAATCACAATTAAAAACGAAAATTAAAAATTTTTTAATTTTGCACTTTATCTGTGTTCTTTAATTTTACATTTTTCGTTTTACATTTTTTAATCATGTACGTCCCCGCGCGTTTAAAACCTAATTTCCGATAAAACCCGCGGACGCCGATGCCGGAGATGATCGCGATTTTCTGAAAACCGCGCGCGGCCGCTATTTTTTCCGCTGTCCGGACAAGATGCTTGCCGAAGCCAACGTGCTGGACGGCTTTTTCTTTTGTTTTTTTAAGCGGTATTAAGCGGCCATAAGTATGAACTTCTCGAATCATCGCGCAGTTTTGGATCTCCGGAATAAAGTTTCGCTCTTTTTTGTCAGGTAGGCGCAGGCGCAGGAAAGCGAAAAGATTTTTTTTGTCTTTTGACGCGAATTCAAGAAAATATTCTTCTCCGTCGGACGCGCGATATTTGGTGATTGACATTCTCGCGTCTTTTAAGTTTTTGACATCTTCGCGCGCTTCGCGGCAGCGGATACAGCGGCATGTCTGATTAGATTTTTTGAGCGTTGCTTGCAGTTCTTCCCGCAAATTGGAAATTGTGTTGCCGGCGACAATGCTTTCTTTCGGAATGTCGCGGATAAGTCGAATGAGACGGACATAGGGCGGAATTTGTTGTTTTATTTTAAGGAGAAGTTTGAATAATTGTTTATCAGTGTATGGCTGGTATTTTCCCGCTTTCCATTGACGATATAAGGGGGAATTTTTTGTCACCACGGTCGGATAAATTTTCAGCATGTCTGGCTGGAAGCGCGGATCGTCAAATAGTTTTTTAATGGTCCGTAAATCCTTTGCCGGCGTTGAACCAGGCAAATTCGGCATAATGTGATAAGCGATTTTAAAGCCCGTCTGCTTGCACAATTTTGACGCTCGAACAATTTCGGCGACATCGTGTCCTCGTTTGTTTTGTTTTAAAATTTCGTCGTCGAGCGACTGAACGCCAAGCTCGACTTTGGTGGCGCCAAGCGCCCGCCAGCGTTGTATTTCTTCTTCGTCAACATAATCCGGCCGAGTTTCGAGCGTTAAGCCGATGATTCGGTTGGCGGCTTTTTCGTTTCGTTTTTGCGCTTCGGACAGGTTTGACGCTGTTTTTCCATTGCAAGCGTCAAAACAGCGTTTGATGAACCAGCGCTGATATTTTTTTGGCAAGCAGGACCAGGTGCCGCCCATGACAATCAGTTCGATTTTGTCAGTCGGATGACCGTTGTCAGCGAGCGCGGATAGGCGACAGTCAACTTGTTTATAAGGGTCGAATTTTGTCCGCACGGCGCGCATGACCGCCGGTTCGTTTGACAGATAACTTTTGGGCATAAGTTTTTCCGTCGGACAATAAACACATCGGCCGGGGCAGGGGTATGGTTTGGTTAAAACCGCGATTGGCGCCACGCCCGAGAGTGTTCGAATTTTTCGTTTGCGGAGCAGTTGTTCCAGTGCCGCGTTGGGTTTTAAACGATTTTCAGCGACTAAACGTTTATAAAAATTTAAAAGTTCAGCATTTTTGAGCATGCTGACTTTATGCTGATTGGCGAATTGGCGTTTGATTTTATTCAAACGGTTGTAGTTTTTGATTTTCAATTTCGCCAATCGCCTAATCAATTCTTCGGCGCTAGGGTTCATTTATAGATACAGATTACGTCCTTCGAGGCTCGTCCCGACTTTAAGTCGGGACTCGCACCTCAGGATGACAATTGTGTTTTCTCTGTCACCCTGAGCTTGTCGAAGGGACGGATTACGGATTTGTACGGATTACTTGATTATAAGTTTCAGGTCTTTAAGAAGTTTATTGAAATAACTTTCAGCGAGAGTAATATCGCCTTCGTTATAAACGGCAAAGTACAAATGGATGAATTTTTTGGTTGAAATCATGATGTCAGCGAAAAATTGCGCGCCGCGTTCGAATTTTTTACCATTGATCGTTATCGGCAGAGGAAATTTAAATTTTTGCACTTTGGCTGGTTTAATCCCTACTAAAAAATTATTATCGATTAATTTATCGGCTTTGGCGATAGCGCTGATGTTAAAATCGCCCAAGGTATGGTCGTCATTGCCTTCGAGTACGTTCACGTTGAGATAACCGATGCCGCTGGGGAGTTGAAATTCGACTTGATGAATGATTGGAATTTTGTTGTAAGCGGCGTTAGCAGCTGGAGACAAAACCGTTTTTGACCAGGTATTCGGATATTTGAGTTCGTAATAGTCGGTTTTGAATGTTTCTTTAAAATAATTTATCGGCAGTTTCGCCAGATTTTTATTGGAAATGCCAATGCCGAGGTTGTACATTATTTCAAACGCGTTCCCTGGCCGGCCGAGATAATAACGTTTGGCGTTCGCTGGATTGACATACCAGCCGGCGCCTTTTTTCTCGACTTGAATTAAAATTTTTCCTTTTAATTTTTCCGCCAGCGCCTTGTTCGCTTTCAAGACGCCTGAGCCGACTGGATTATGCCATCCTTCAATTTCCGCTTTGTCGGAAAAATCATCATTGTCAGAATCCGCGCTCGTGTATTTTGTCCCGAGCAGATTTTCCAGTTCGTCGCATAAGCCGTCTTGGTCAGTGTCAGCGGCTGACGAAGGAATGAGGCCCATGGGGATTAAAGAAATGTCTTTATCGCTGATGCCGACGCCGAATTTTTTCATCACGTTAAACGCGTCGAGCGGCCGGCCGAGGTAATACAAATTGCCGTCGCTCGGATTGGCGTACCACGCTTCGCCGTTTTGCTCGATTTGCAGAAATATTTTTCCAGAATTATTTAACGCGGCGAGCGCGTTGAACGGCGAGAGAGCAAATATTAAAAACAATAAGACGACGAGAGGCAGTTGAAAAAGTTTTGTTTTTGACATATAATAATTTTTAGGGAAAGCAGGGGTTATTAAAGACGGTTTGCTTCGCAGACCCACTTTTTGTAACCAAAAAGTGGGCAAAAAGTTTTGGGGTGGCAAATTCGCTATCTCGTCAAATTTTGTCATTTTTGCTCGCCTTGACGCTCAGTTGCTCACCCCAAACCCCTTGGTGCTTCTGAATCGTTTGTAGCGTTTAAAATGCAAGTAACGTTTACTTTTATAATTATACCTTTAAAGGAACAATTTTTCAAATATGGATTTTGATGAACTCAATAGACAAAGTTACGATAAAATCGCGAAACAATTTTCAGCCGCGCGCGCTTACGTTTGGCCAGACGTTCAATTGTTTCGCGATTGCGTCAAAGACGGCGCTCGGGTTTTGGATTTAGGATGTGGTAACGGCCGGTTAATCGCATTATTTAAAAATAATGTAGAGACAGAATATTATTCTGTCCGTCCTGATTATTTGGGCGTAGATTCCAGCGGGGAATTGATAAAACGCGCGCGCGCGAATTATCCGGATGAAAAATTTGAAGTGATGGACGCTCTGAATTTGAATCTGCCGGAAAAATCATTTGATATTGTTCTGTCGGTTTCTGTCTTGAATCATTTCGCGAAAGAAAATCATCAGCGTTTTATCGAGAACGTCAAAAAAGTTTTAAAACCCGGCGGCTGTCTGCTAATGTCAAACTGGAATATGTGGAATGTGAGGAATAAAAAGTCGGTCTGGCGTTTGGTCAAAAAATCAAGGAAGATCCTGAAACAAGTTCAGGATGACAGACGAGAAAGTTTAATTAGCAGGTGGAAAGATGTTGTTACGACGTGGAAAAGCGGCGGGGTTGAGGCGCAACTTTATTATTACGCTTTTACCAAAGGCGAAATTAAACGTTTGTTGAACAGAAACGGTTTTGAAATTAAAAAAAATTATTACAGCCGAAAGGGGAAACCGAGCAATTTGTTCTTCGGCGAAAATATTGTCACAATCGCAAAATCAATTTATTGAAAAAATAGTTGATTTGAGATAAAATGTAAGAAAGCAAGCGGTGGTCTGTATTTTACATTTAAAATTTTGAATTTATTTTGGATTTAGGATTTTGGGTTTGGAATTTATAACCGATTATGGACTTAACAAACGTTAAAAAGGTCTTTATCTGCGGCATTGGCGGCATCGGCACGTCGGCGATGGCAAAGTTTTTTTTGAGCCGAGGGCTTGATGTCGTCGGCTCGGATTTGGTTAAAACAGAAATAACAGAAGAGCTCGAACGCCGCGGCGTCAAAATTTATTATGAACACAAAGAATCAAACGTCACTTACGCGGTTGACTTGTTCGTTTATTCCGCGGCCGTGGCGTTTGATAATCCAGAAATGAAAAAAGCGAAAGAACAGCATATTCCGCTCAAAAGCTATTATGAAATTATCGGCGAACTTAGCCGCGATTATAACACGATCGCTGTCTCCGGCACGAACGGCAAATCAACGACCACGGCGATGATCGCGTCAATTCTGATTGACGCCGGCAAAGACCCGACCGTAATCGTCGGTTCGCGGTTTGAAAAACTGGATGCGAATTTCCGCGACGGCCAGTCCGATTTATTCGTAGTTGAATCGTGCGAATATCGCGCTCACATGCTGCTTCTAAGGCCGCGGACAATCGTCTTGACGAATATCGAAGCCGATCATTTGGATTTTTATAAGGACTTAAATCATATCGTTCAAACGTTCCAGCAATACGTCGGCGGTTTGAAGTCAGAAAATGATTTATTGGTTTACAATAACGACGATTTGAACATCAGGAAACTGAATTTGCCGAAATGCAGAATGGCGCGTTTTGGATTCGTTCCGGGCGCGGACGCGCTGGCCGAGAATGTTCGCAAATTGCCTGGCAAGCAAATTTTTGATGTCGTTTATTACGGGCAAAATATCGGCGAATTCGAGTTGAAAATTCCGGGCGACATAAATATCTACAACGCGCTCGCGGCGAGCGCTTATTGTTTAACTTTAAATATTCCGATCGGCGTTATTAAACAATGCCTGAAAGAGTTTAAAGGAATTTGGCGCAGATTCGAAATTATTAAAAACGAGGAAATCGCGGTTATCTCTGATTACGCCCATCATCCGACGGCTGTCAGCGCCACCATCAAAGCAACGCGCGAGTTTATGCCCGGCCGCCGAGTTGTCGCCGTGTTTCAGCCGCACCAGCGCGCCCGAACAAAAAAGTTGTTCAATGAATTCGTCAAGAGTTTTGATTTGGTTGATGTCGTTGTCCTGCCAGAAATTTATGATGTCGCCGGACGGGAAGAAACAGGACAGCAAATCAGTTCAAAGGATTTAGCGGCCGCGCTTAAGACGGAAAATCCGAAAAAAGAAATAGTGTATGCGCAGGATTTGGCTGAAGCAGTTGATAAAGTGAAATTATTAATTAAGCCCGAGGATATTGTGTTGGTGATGGGCGCGGGGGATGTTTATAAAATAGTGAATGAGATATAGATTAGTTTGTAGTGAGTAGTGAATAGTGAATAGTGAATAGTGAGTAGTGAGTAGTTAATTGAGACAGAATAGATGCAGGCAGTTGATTCACAATCCACAATTTACCACCTACTACCTACAACCTACTCTACCTACAACCTAATTAAATATGGACGAGGAAAAATTGGTAAAAAAACAAGGCAGAATTAAAAAGACGGAAAAAAGAAAGTTGGCGAAAAGTTCGGCGACATTGGCGGGACAGATTTTACGCGTTAGAACAGCGAGGGAATACAGAGGGAAGCGCAAGAAAAGCGTTCGAATTAAGACCTATGGACATCACATTTTGACTCCGCACTCCATAAATAGTAAAAATCGCGATCCGCTTGTTTTTCGCGGAAAAAATTTTCATCGTAGCTATGGCTACGACTCAAATTTTTTCACGCTCCAAAACTTCGCCGCTCATCGATTTTTTCTTATTCCTTAGTGCGTTTTCATAATGCGATGTCCATACCCTCATTCCCCTCCCCGCCAGAGGCGGGCAGGATTGCTAAGGGGCGATGTTTTGTATGTCGGCATGTGAGCGCCGAATGATGTCTATTTTTCCCCCTTATAATAAGGAGAAGATGAGGATAACGTTTAGTTTCCCCCTTAGAATAAGGAGAAGATGGGGATAATGTTTAATTTCCCCCTTAGAATAAGGGGGACGAAGGGGGTTATTCATTTGATACTTCGACTATGATCAGGATTGATTTTTTTGCGGAAATTGATAAAATGGAATTATGATAGAAGAATTAAAAAAAATTGGTTTGGAGGCAAGGGAAAACGTGGCTTTACGCGATTACACGACATTCAAAATCGGCGGGCCGGCCAAGTTTTTCGTTGTCGTGAATAATAAGGCCAATTTATTTAAAGCATTGCAAGCGGCGAAGAAATTCAATTTGCCGTTTTTTATTTTGGGCGGCGGCAGTAACGTGTTAATCGCTGACCGCGGATTTAACGGGTTGGTTATAAAATTGCAGGAAGGCGAAGTTAAGTTTAAAGGAAATCAAATCACGGTTTTCGCGGGCAATAATTGGGCCGGGTTTGTCAGAAAAACAATCGAAGCGGGTTTTGGCGGTTTGGAGTTTGGCGCTAATATCCCGGGAACAGTCGGCGGCGCGGTTTTCGGCAATGCCGGCGCGTACGGAAAAGGCGCGGGCGATTTTGTCGAATCAGCCGAGGCGATTATCGTTGACGATGAAGTCCGTCTGAAAATTTTTGACAAGGAAGAATGCCAATTCGCTTATCGCGAAAGTATTTTTAAAAAACATAAGGATTGGATTATCGCTGAATTGGCGTTTAAGTTGGAAAAAGACGAAAAAGCAGCAGAAAAGTTAGTTCAAATTCAACGGGAATACAGCGAACGTCGCGCCAAACAGCCGCTGGATTTTCCCAGCGCCGGCAGTTCGTTTAAAAACGTTTTGTATAGTGATGAATTAAGTCCTTTTAAAGAATGGCAACAGTACGGAAAAATTCCCGCCGCTCGATTTATCGAAGAAGCTGGGCTCAAAGGAGCAAAAATTGGCGGAGCGATGGTTTCCGGCAAGCACGCGAATTTCGTTGTTAACGCCGGCGGCGCGTCCGCTGATGATGTCGCGCGGCTGATTGATTTAGTAAAAACAAAAGTGCGAGAAAAGTTTGGCGTGCAGTTGGAAGAGGAGGTGCAATTGATTGGGTTTCGCAATAGATAAAATGAAAATAGAAATCGTAATTTGTTTTTAGAAAAAAATTCTAAATCTTAATTTAAAGCAAATTCGAAATCCGAAATCCTAAACTTTAAACTCTAAATCCGAATATCGAAATTCGAAACAAATGACAAACAATTTATCAAATACTTTTTTATGTTGGAATTTAAAACATTGGGAAATTGGAGTTTGTTTAGGATTTAGAAAAACAGATCTTAATCCCACGGGCGTAAGCCCGTGGATGAAGACTTCCCGCTATCCTCGTGGTAGAATAGCAGTATATGAAATTCTATAGACAAGGACATAGCACATATTATGCAAAGTATCATCTAAT
>JACRNX010000046.1 GCA_016214755.1 Candidatus Falkowiibacteriota bacterium | reverse complement strand
ATTAGCCGAATTTAATAAATTGAAAAATCAAAAATCAAATTCAAAAGAAAATTAAAATTCAAAAGATCAAAGTATTGGGACAACGACCGCGGGGCGGGCGCCCAGACTCGAACCGGAATCCACAGACCCGAACCAGCCCACGTCGACCCGGCGACGACCAGGACTCCAGCGCGCACCCACACAACCAGAAGACACCCGCGAGTCCAAAAGCCATGTCCACTGTGATTCTGCTCCGACGTCTGAATATGAGTCAAAAGAATGATTCCCTCGCTCTTCAAGTTCTTGACGCTGAAGAACAAGATATTCTTCCAAGGTTAGACCATCCCAGTTGCCTTTGCCAAAAAGTTTGTCCAGTTTTTCTTTTGCTGAAACAAAGGTTTTGCCTTTAGTACTTCCTGGAATTGAGCCTGAATTGTAAAGCAGCAGATAGCCCTTGCCTTGGGGGCGATTTTTAGTTTCTCTTTCAGTTTTGACGACTTCGTTAATATACGGAGCAGTGTATTGTTCTTGATTTGGCAATCCTGGACGCGGGTTGGCGGCAAGTTCTTGGATAAGAGCATCCTGATTTTGCCTTTGGAGTTCAATCCCTGGTAAAAATATTGCCCGGTCAAAACCATTTTGCATTGCTTTTCTTAAACGGGCTTCAGATTCAGGGGAAAGGCGAATTTCTTCGGACAGGGCGTTGGCAAATTCTTCTAAATTGTGCGCTTGGTAAAATTCACGGGATTCTTGACGGATTTGTTCAAGGTCAAAAGCGATCTCTTTTCCTTCACGGGTAATTTCAGTAAAGGATGAAATCAGTTCACCCCGAGCTCTTTTTTCTTCCAGTTCCTTTCTTCTTCTTTCTCTTTCTCCCCTGGAGACGATCTCTGCTTCGGCTTCTTTTCTTTCGGCAAGGGTTTCACGCAATGTCTGGCGCCAAACATTGATTCCTTTGTTTTCTTCTTCTAATGCCAATCGTTCTTTGTCCATTTCAGCTCTTTCGGCCGGGTGAGTATTCCACCACTCGTCGCTTTGCTTTAAAAACTCTGCCAGACGATCCTTGATCTCGTTCCTTGATTTCTTCTTGATTGTATCCTTCTTCTCGCCATTTTGCTTCTTTTTGAACAATGGTTTCTGGCGCAATGATGAATGCGCCGGATTCTCGTCCTCTAATTTCCGCTGATGGATTATTTGATTGTTCGCGCCGGATAAGCATAATTTTATATTTTTATTCTTTACCAATAAATCTTTCCTTTGCCTCTTCGTTCATTTTAAAAAGCTCAGGATTAGTAATCATTTCTTCCAGTAGATTTCCCAAAGTTTCAGGCAGGTCTTTTACGCAAATGTCGCCAACCGCTGATGGAAAAAGATCGCGGACAAAACCAGTATTCTCGCCCAAACCGACTCCAACCACTTTAATCGGCGCTTCCTCGTCTCGCAAAATTTTTCGCACTAAATTTTGAGTTGGTTTAGTCCCCTCGGGATATGGCACTCCATCAGTTAAAACAACAATAAAATTATCTTTGCCCACATGCTCTTTGAGGCGGCCATAAGCCAACTTTAACGCGCCCGCAGTCGGTGTGTTGCCGGCCGGCGTTTTAATCAATCGCGCCAGCCCTTCTTCCGTTTCCTCATCAAATTTTTTATCAAAATCTTTAAGCAGAACCGCGCCAATATCTCCGTTAAAACCAATGACTTCGAAATCAATGCCTAAACGATTCAAGACCTCTGACAAAACGATTAAGCCCTTTCTTGTTTCTACAATCTTATTTCCCTCTGACATTGACTGTGACAGATCAACAACCAAAGAAAATTTGTATTCAAATCTCGTCGGCACGGTTTTTTGCTCCCACATTTCGCGATATGCCTCTGGCTTGGCGCCTGAAGCAAATTGCATGGCGCGGGAAAGAGTTAAACGAGGACCAGCGCGAAAACCCTGGCGCCATTTTGGATGCCGCTCGCGGGTAAAAAATTCTTCCAGCCGGTTATAAAGATCTTCGATTACATCGTCCATTTCGGCTCTAATTTTGTCGTATTCTGTCCGCCCGGCTTCAGCAATTTCTTTTGCCGCTTTTTTCATTTCTTTATACTCGCGGCCGCGTTCCTCTTCACGCCGCGCTTCGGCCTTTTCATTTTCTTTGCGCTCCCTGAACTCGGCATGCGATTCCGGTTGGTCTGGATTCATCTTTGATTCCACTGTTTCATTTAGCGCGTCTTCCAAATCTTGCAATGTTTGTTCCGCTTCTCCCCGCAGACGTTCCTGTTCTTTTTTTGGCAGACGGTCAAAGGCCTGTCCTAATTCTTTTTTAAGTTTTTCAGAAAGTTCATTCATTTCAAGCGGGATATTTTCTTTTTGGGTAATTTCCCGCTCTATTGCTTTCTTGTGCTCTTCTTTTTTCTCTTCCAAATCCTGTTTTTTTGCTGAATTAATTTCTTCGCGGGTTTTAAGTTTATCTTCTTCTTTTTTTAATTCTTCCGCTTCTTTCCCCGCGGCTGTTTTTTTCTTTTCTGCCAACTCTTTTTTTGTTTTTTTAATTTTTTCCCCTTCTTTTTTAATTTCTTCTGTTTCCTGGCTAAAATTTTTTGCTTCTTGCTCTAAAGATTCTCCTTGTTTTTTAGCCGCTTTTTTCATTGCCTCGGCCAATTCTTTGCGCAAATCATCTGGCAGATTATCCAAGGGCGTGCCGGTTTTGCCTTGCTCTAAATCCTTGGCCATTCCTTCCGTGCCTTTCTGTTGAAGTTTTTGCTTCAACTCATTTTCCACCATTTTTCGCTCAGCTTCATTTTTTAAATCTTCTTCAATTAATTTTTGAACAGGCGACCATATCTCCTCATAAACAATTCTAAAACGCTCGCGGGCCGCTTCCAAAACCTGGGTTTCGTTATAACCATATTCGGGCAAAGCGTTAGAAGCTCGTTTTGAGGGCAAAAACGTTTTTCCTAAAACTTCCGCGACTAATGGCCGTACTTTTTTAATTCCCTTTGAAAATTTTCCCGTCTGCCAGGCGCGGATAAGTTCAGAGCCGACCCAGACAAGGTTTGGAATAGTGCCAATGCGGCGGATAATGGCTTGAACTTCCGGATGGTCAAGACCCAAAGGAATATGCTCTTTTTCAAACATTTTAGAATAAGTTTTATCAAAATCTCCTCGCAAACCTTCAAACTCTTTTTTTGTCCAGTTGTTAACTGCTGGGTCTTCAATGACATTTGAAGTGTAGGCAAAGCCAATCGCCTTGCCATAAAGTTCTTCAATTAACTCTGGCTGGACGCCCAAAGTTTTTGGTCCGCGGGTCAGTCGGCGATGCGCCCCTTCGTGGGCCGCAATCATTCGCGCTCTCTCCGGCGCCTCGGCGATATGCAGAGGGTCGAGCGTAATCTCGCCCTTTTCTGAATCGAAAAAACTTCCTTTGCCCGGCTCCCCAAGTTTTACTTTCATTCCTAAGTCCCCGGCAATCACCTGGGCAATGCGTTTTAATTCCAAAATAGTTTCTTCTTCAAGTTTCACCGGAAGACGGTCAAGTATTTCTTTTTCTTTTTGGGTCAAAGCCAAAACCGCCCTCTTTTCAACAGAAGGCAAAATTTCCGGCGGTCTTCTAAATTCTGGTGAACGATTAGGCATAAGTAAAATAACTTAGACGCAGCTTTTCCTGTAAATGAAAACTTCGCGTATGTTTAAGTAAACCAAGATAAGAAACAGACTGTCGCCAATTTTCTATAGTATATCCGTTAGATCTTATACGTTCCATACTTTTTAAAACAGCTTTTTTAAGACGCGCCCGCGGAACCAAACCGTACGGAAACATAACAGCGCCCAAAATGTCAATTCCCGCGCTTAGTTTCTTAATTCTAGAATTTATCTTTGAAGCTAACACTATGCCTCAACCTTTGCGGGAGGCGCCGCTTATCAAGGCCCAAGCAAAATGTCAACTGCTAAAACTTTTAATCCGTCTGAGTTTCGAACTGAATCTTATCAAAAGTACGCAGTACTTCCAACTATCCACCGATTTAAAAGAAATTGGCAAAATGCTTGGCGGATGGATAAATTACGCAAGAAGCGGTTTGTCTCAGAAAACCACGGATTAAAATGCAACGACCGCGGGGCGGGCGCCCAGATTCGAATTGGAATTCTCAGATTCGTTCCAGTTCACGTTGACCTGGCGATTATCAGGATTCCAGTTCGCATTCACACAACCAGAAGGCACCCGCCCTGTTTCCTCGGATCTGTCCTTCCGCACGAAGCCGCCCGCAAGCAACCTCTGACCCGCATTCCCACCGAGATGTCGTTGCAACACTTGCTCGGCACTCGCGAATGCCGAGAGCCGGCGAACCAATCGGACCGCGTTTACTTCGCGATGCGTGATTTCATTAGCCGAATTTAATAAATTGAAAAATCAAAAATCAAATTCAAAAGAAAATTAAAATTCAAAAGATCAAAGTATTGGGACAACGACCGCGGGGCGGGCGCCCAGACTCGAACCGGAATCCACAGACCCGAACCAGCCCAC
>JACRNX010000041.1 GCA_016214755.1 Candidatus Falkowiibacteriota bacterium | reverse complement strand
GATGGATATTTTGTATCAACGGTGGGAGTGAATGAAGCAGCAGTAAGAAAATACATTGAAAATCAAGGACGAGAGGATAGCGGGCAAGCGCAGCTTGAAATAGGTTAATGCCACGGGCGTAAGCCCGTGGAAGTTTACATGAAATCCCAACTAAAAATCCGTTATTGGAAAAGTTTTTAACTGAAACAGCAAACAGCATAGATTTTGAGTTTAAGGTTTCCAAGAAATTTGCTGACGAACAGTTAAACACTCTGAGATTTAAGGAAGTCGAGAGTGTTAAAATTTGGCCATTGGACAAAACGTTTGACGATGACATTGGTACCTTTGTTCAAATTTTTAAAAGATAATTCTTTATTACCGCCAAAGAAAAACTGGAAATTGTTAACGATTACGGTTTCGTCGCAATTTTTTGCCCCCCGTCCGTTCCGAGCCGCGCTCCTCGCGGCGAGGAAATTCCGTTCGAGCTATCTTTAAAATACACCGCCAATTGGGAAAAGCGAAGGGTGACGGAAATCTTTTCGCGAAAAATAATAATTATCTTTGTCTTATGACAGAAAAACCTAACGGCGAATTAGCGCCAAACCAAGAATTTTCAGCTCAATTTAAAGATTTAGATGATGAAAAGGTGGCTCTCAGTATAATTACGGGTGAACTTTTTCGCTCTGGCCAAGATGGAGAAGACGAAGTAAATCGAAGAATTGAGGAGATAAAAATTAAAGCAGTTAAAGATAACGCCAAGTTTAGAATCGCCAAACTTTATTATGAAGCTAAACATGATATTGGTTCTGCTTTAAAAAAATTGATGAGATTAGCAATTCTGATGAACAGACAAGATGCTTGGTGCATTTGGCAATCGCCGTTTTAAAAAACGATGGTAATTTAACGCTCGCCGACCAAATTATCGCGAGAGCTAAGCAAGATAATAAGGGGTATCTGGAATTTTACGGCGAAGAGAAAGAAAGAATAGCCGCGAAAGAAAAATAAAAATAAATATGATATTTAATTTTGTAATCGTCGTTTTGGGGCTGGCGCTGTTTGAAATCATCACCAGCGTGGACAACGCGGTCGTCAACGCCCATGTTTTGAAGACCTTATCGCCGAGATTCAGAAAAATATTTTTGTTTTGGGGATTATTGATAGCGGTTTTCGTCGTCCGCGGGCTTTTGCCGTTTCTCATCGTCTGGTTGAGCAATCCATCTTTGAATTTTCTGCAGGTCGTCACTTTCGCCTTTTCGTCGAATTCGGAAATCACCGAGTACGTGGAAAAATCCAAGGGATTGCTCCTGCTCGGCGGCGGCGTTTATCTTTTCATGGTGTTTTTGAGCTGGCTGTTTTTGGAAGAAAAGAAATACGCTTTTTTAGTCGAGCATTTTATCCATCGCCAGGGCGTGTGGTTTTACGCGATTTCCTCCATTTTTTTAACAGTCACGATTTATATTTCCTTGGTTATCAATCCCATGCTCGCGCTGGCCGCTTCCATCGGCGCCACCGCTTTTTTTATCACTGACGGCTTTAAGAAAAACGCGGAAGAAAAAGAAAAGGAGTTATCAAAGCCGGGCCTTAGCGCGTGGAGCAAAATTTTATATCTCGAAGTATTAGACGCTTCTTTCTCCATTGACGGCGTGATCGGCGCTTTCGCGTTCACCATTTCCGTGCCATTGATTTTAATCGGCAATGGCATCGGCGCGTTTATCGTCCGAGAATTCACCATTCGTGGAATTGACTTGATTGATAAATTCGCCTATTTGAAAAATGGCGCCATGTATTCAATCGGCGTGCTGGGCGGAATGATGGTTTTGGAAAGTTTCGGCAAAGAATATCCATTTTGGCTGGCGCCATTGAACACAATAGCGCTGCTAGGGATATTTTTATTTCTTTCTTACAGGAAAAAAGCGGACAAAGCAGGATAATTTATATTCTGTGCATAGATAATTTGTCGGTTTCGTCAGTTTGTGATAAGATTAAATTGAAACAAGTTAAAACAACTCAAATTATATGACAAAGAAAGATGGCACGTTGAATCCTGAACAACCACAACCAGTTCAAACCGATGCGTTTACGGCTTTTGACGCGGCATTAGGTTCGCTAAAAGAAGAAAAAGTCCAACTGCGGACAAGAAGGGAGCAGGTGACAAAAGTAAAAGAAGCGGCGGAGAAAAATATGGCGACTTTTGAGGAATTAATCGTCGGCGGCACTTATGAAAATTTAGAGAATTTTCCTTTTGCCCTTTTTGTCAATTCATTGGGGGTGGAACTGGATCAGCAATTAGCGCCTGATTTGGATAAACAAATGAAGATAGTTGCTGACGCGAAAGAGCGACTCGCGAAATATAACCAGCTACCAGAGAAGGACAAAGAAAAATTAAAATCAATAGCAGAGGCGATGAAATTGCCGGCACTGGAAGCGATGAAAAGCGTTTTGAAACAAATATTCGTTGGCTTCGAGGAACTTAGGGAGCGCCAGCGGCTGGAATTAGAGACAACGGAAGAAGAGGCGCGGGCGATTTTGGATTCGCCGATTTTTGATTCAGAAGTAAGAATTGAAGAAGAATCGTACGAGGATTATCGAGATAGGGTAGTGCGGGAAGTCGCTATCCCTTTTAGCGATGGGGCGGCGCGGCGGATAGAAAATAGATTTTGGGACAAGACGGCGATGACAAGACAGTTCGGCGATGGTTCTTTATGGAAGTGGATAACAAGAGAAATATATTCTCAAAAGTTGAGTATTAATGAAGCATTGGAAAGATACCATGCGATGAGAAAAGAAATTCAGGATTTGTTGGCGGCGGGAATGCCGGCGCGGGATGTCCCTATTGAAAATTTGATGAAGAAATATTTTCACACAGATTACGTTTTTGAGTTGAAGGGGGAGCAAAAAGAATTTGCCAGTGGTCAAAATAGAACAGCGCAAGAGTTTAGAAATATGGAGGAGATGCTTAAAGAGCGAGAAGTCGTACGAACAGGAACGAGGTCTTTCACCGAAGAGCGAATCAGAATGGCAATAAAAGCGATTGAGAGCGAATGCCAAACAGAAGAAGAGCGTAGAAACGCGCTGGAATTTTTGAAAACGAAATTAGTCAAGTGGGTACCCGACGTTCAGATGCGCGGAAGTGACCGTGTTCTATCTTTTGCGTTTGACATGCCTGAACATCAATTTGATTTAGCCAGCGATGTCCCTCGGTGGTTTTGGGAAGCATGCAGGAGAATCAATGAGGCGAAAATATTTTTTCAGATGATATTTATTCGAGAAGGCGAAGGAGAAAATGTGGTAAAGTTATTGACTTGCAATCAAATGTTAAGAGAGCTTTTGGGCGAGACAGCTTTTGGCGGTAGAAAAAAAGAAGAGGAAACAGTACGTTTTGGCAGTTCGTCCCGATACTGTCAAAGGGTTTACACGCATGACGACGCGATGGTCGGTATTCCCTGGCCTAAAATGATCGTGGATGATGATTTAATCTCGCGTTCAATGGGGTTAGTTGAACTTTTAGGACGAGCTGATTTTTATAATGGTCAGGAATATGAGACATTCGCTTGGTTGGGCAAAACATTAAACTTACTTTTGCCTCGAAAAACTTTTAAATTTCATAGCGGTGGAGTGGGCGAGGGCAGACAAGAAAAAATAGGCAGTTTAGAATTGGGAGCGCGAGAAAGAAAAGAACAAGAACGTTGGCTGGAAGGCGTCATTGCTGATTCCGCGGAGCCAGTTCCAGTGGGAGAAGATGAAATCGCGCGAATTATCGCGGAAAAGGGTTATTATCCGATGAGAACATTGCCGGAGGCGGTGAAGATGATAGACGCGTTGAAGAATAAAGTTTTGGTAACTTTGCAAAGAGAACAAGCCGCGCGCGCGGCGATAAGTCCTGAAAAGAAAAGGACTGAAAGCGCGGAAAGAGCGAGCGCGGAGGCGAAAAAAGCGGGCGACGAATTGCGGGAAACAATCGCGTCATTGCAAAGGCAACTTGGGGAGCTTAAGGGCGTGCAAGAAGCAAAGGAAAAAGCCAGAAGTGAATTGGATTTATTGCGAAAGCAAGGGAAAGAAGAAAAGTTAGCGTTGAAGACGAAACTGCAGGGTTTGAAAGAACAAATCGAGGCCGAACTTCGCGGGATTCAAGAAATAAGTGGATTGTTTGGAGCAGAAGCAAAAAAACGCGCGGCGCTGGAAGCATTATTACGAGAAGTTCAAGAAAAATTAGGATCTATTTAATTAAATCAAACATGAAAGACGCGATTATACAATTTTTCAGTCCGCAGGTGCCGTCGGATATCGGCCAAGTTCACGCCAGCTGGGATTTCCCGGAATTTATTCGGGTTAAACGAAGCCAAACGTGGTATTGGGTTGTCTCGATAATTTTAGTTCTGCTGATTGTCTACGCGGTTTATTCGGCGAACTTCTTATTCGCCGTGATTTTGGTGCTGTCGGCGTTTATTTTTATCTATCAGTATTTCCAATCGCCGCGCAAAGTGCCGGCGGTGATCGGCGAAGACGGCATTATCATTGACCGCGCGTTTTATCCGCATAAAGAAATCAAAAGTTTTTACATAATATACGAGCCGCCGCAAATAAAATTTCTGTATTTGGAATTTAAAAATAAACTGCAAAAGAGTTTGGCCATTCCTCTTGAAAACCAGAATCCTTTGGAAATCAGGAAGTCACTGCTTAAGTATTTGCGTGAAAATTTAACGATTAACGAAGAGGACTTCAACGAGACCTTTGCCAGATTGTTGAAGATAAGATAGCCATCAGCGCTGTTTTGAAGTCAGTATTTTGTCCTTGAAATACGCGACGCGAGACACGCCGGTGGTTTTTTTGTTGATACGTCAGGACATATTAATCCTGAGTTTGTTGCCCTTCGAGAGCATCAGGGTGACAGCTTCTTGTCATGCTGAGGCTCTCGAAGCATGATATTGTTTAGGAGAACGAATCCTGACATTGATCGCTCACAAATTTGACCTTTGGTTAAAATTTTGTTATTATTTATCACGATTATTGTTAATTTTCCCCTTAGAGTAAGGGGGATTAAGGGGGTTATTTTTGTCGTATTCGTAATCCCTCTCTGTCTCCCCTTACCCTTCGACGGGTTCGACAAGCTCACCGCAGGCAAGCTCAGGGCAAGTTCTAAGGGGAGAAGATATGGACATCACATTATGAAAACGCACTAAGAAATAAGAAAAAATCGATGAGCGGCGAAGTTTTGGAGCGTGAAAAAATTTGAGTTGTAGCCATAGCTACGATGAAAATTTTTTCCGCGAAAAACAAGCGGATCGCGATTTTTGCTATTTATGGAGTGCGGAGTCATAATGTGATGTCCATATGCCCCTGTAGTTCAACGGATAGAATGTAGGATTGCGGATCCTAAGACCCAAGTTCAATTCTTGGCAGGGGCACCATTATTTGACATCTGTAATTCGTAATTAAGTAATTGAGTAATTTGGTAATTTATTTAGAAAAATTCTAAATTCGAATATCGAAATTCTAAACAAACTTTAATTTTCCAATGTTTTAAATTCCAAACATAAGAAAGTAATTTGAAAAATTATAATTTGTCATTTGTTTCGAATTTCGATATTCGGAT
>JACRNX010000040.1 GCA_016214755.1 Candidatus Falkowiibacteriota bacterium | reverse complement strand
CAATATTAGATGATACTTTGCATAATATGTGCTATGTCCTTGTCTATAGAATTTCATATACTGCTATTCTACCACGAGGATAGCGGGAAGTCTTCATCCACGGGCTTACGCCCGTGGGATTAAGATCTGTTTTTCTAAAAGTTTCCTGTAATATTGATTAGTTAGATCTTGATTAGGTGAATAAATTTCTGTTAAAACTAAAAATCCATTTTCTTTTAAACCACTTAGAGCAACCTTGAGATATTTTTCTTTTTTATTATCTGTAACATGATGATATGCAAAAATGGACAATACTAGATCAAATTCTTTTTCAAGTTTTACTTCGAGTATGTCTGAATGTATTGTTTCTAGTTTTTCGGTTTTTATACTAGACGATTCGGCAATATGCAAAAATTCTTTGTTGATATCAATAATTGTTGCTTTGGAAATTGGAATATGCTCAGCAATTTTTCTTGTTACATTGCCAATTCCACCGCAAAAATCAGCAACAGAGATTTTATTTCTGTCTTTGAGATATTTTGTTACCAAAGCAACAGTTGTCTCAATGGCACCCCTGTAATCAGGACGTAAGTTTTGCAACTCGCTATATTTTTCAGGGTGTTCTGTGTAGAGATTGATATCTGATGACATATTATTTTACCAAATCTTCCCAAAAATTTATGAAAAAATTTCTTTTGCCCTTACAAAATATGGTTCGAGACGATTTGTTTTCAGGTTCTTTGGCAGTTTGGAAGGGTTACGGTTTCGTCGCAATTTTTTGCCCCCCGTCCGTTCCGAGCCGCGCTCCTCGCGGCGAGGAAATTCCGTTCGAGCTATCTTTAAAATACACCGCCAGTTGGGATTTTGCAAGTTTGAAGATGGAGCCTCGCGGCGGCGAAGCCGCCGCTCGGCAACGATTTGAAAGGGCCCATTCGCTAAAAACGAAAACGATTTATCAATAAGGGCAAAAGAAATTTTTTAAAACATTTTTGAAATCCTATGCAATACATTATCCACGCGAGAAAATCAAGTGAAAGTGAAGAGAGGCAGATTTTGAGTATTGAAGCGCAACTCGCAGAGTTGCGAGAATTTGCCGCCAAAGAAAAACTGGAAATTGTTGCCTCGCTTTGCGAGGCCCAAACTGCCAAAGAACCTGGGCGAACGAAGTTCGCCGAAATGTTGTCATTTCTGCAATCGGGAAAAGCGGATGGGATTTTGAGTTGGCATCCAGATCGTCTCGCCCGAAATTCCATTGACGGCGGACAAGTTGTGTATTTATTGGACACGGGGAAAATAAAAGACTTGAAATTTCCGACATTTTGGTTTGAAAATACGCCGCAAGGAAAGTTTATGCTCAACATTGCTTTTGGGCAAAGCAAATACTATGTGGATAATCTCGCGGAGAATATAAAACGCGGACATCGTGCCAAACTACGCAGGGGTGTTTATCCTAGCTTTGCCCCGCTCGGATATACCAACAATCACCGAACCCGTGGTATTGACGTTGATACTCAAAAAGCTCCGCTCATCCGAAAAGCTTTTGAATTGTATGCTACTGGAAAATATACTCTCAAACAGATTGCTAAAATATTGAAAGATTTAGAACTTCGGAGCCACAAAAGCAATGTTCTTTCTGTTTCCTGTGTCCAGCGACTTTTGCAAAATAGTTTTTACTATGGAATTTTTAGGTTTAAGGGCGATACATACCAGGGAACACACGGGCCGTTAATCTCAAAGAAACTTTTTGGTACCTGCCAAGAGGTGATGAAAAATCGCGGCCATATTCAGACGAGAAAAGCAGAGAAAACTTTTCCATTTCGCGGATTGCTCACTTGTGGAGAGTGCGGATGTGCGATAACCGCAGAAATGCAAAAGGGACACAATTACTATCGCTGTACGAAAAAGAAAAATCCCTGTTCGCAAAAGTATGTCCGCGAAGAATTACTAACCGAACAAATAAAAAGTTTTCTTCAAAAAGTTTCTTTGTCGAGCCAAGACACCGAGAAAGTTTTATGCGAATTAAACAAGGACGAGCAGAAAGCAAAAGAGGGTAGTAAATCTGTATTAGAGAATTTGAAAAATGAGTTAGTTGAAACTGAAAATAGGTTAAATAAATTACTTTCTGCCTACCTCGATGAAATTGTTTCCGAAGAAGAATATCTCGGGCAAAAACAAAAAATGCTCGACCAGAAGGTAGAGCTGAAAGAAAAAATGATAGAAACTGAGGACGGGATTATGTCTTGGCTCGAACCGGCTCGCGCGTTCGTAAAATCCTTAAATCAAGCTGAAAACTTGCTACAAAGCGGGAATAAAGCAGAAATGACAACATTTCTAAAACAAATCGGCTCGAACCATATTTTGTTTGATAAATCGTTTTCGTTTTTAGCGAATGGGCCCTTTCAAATCGTTGCCGAGCGGCGGCTTCGCCGCCGTGAGGCTCCATCTTCAAACTTGCAAAATCCCAACTGGCGGAGAGGGTGGGATTCGAACCCACGGTCCAGTTGCCCAGACAACACCTTAGCACGGTGCCGCTTTAGACCACTCAGCCACCTCTCCAAATATAAATAATGAAATCCAAAATTCGAAATCCTAAATCCTAAACAAATTCCAAATTTCAAATTCGAATTGTAATTCAACGCAATCGCCGCGCGGCGAACGCGAAATAATAAAAATATTGCTCCAACTTTTCCGGTTGCGTAAAATATAAATTATCGCCGTAAAAATAATCAGCCATGACCTCGCGCGTCCGCAATATTTCTTTCAAACGGCTAAAACGCGACCAGCGCGGATCCTCAATCGTTAAATCAAGCAACTCAAACGCGCGGACTAATGCTTTTTCTTTCTGTTCAATATCACCTCTTTTATCCCAAGAAATAGCGCGACTAACTTCACTGCCCACATTGCCCATCTGTTCTGAAAAAGACAGGGTTCTCCATCTCCCAGCCGCCAAATTTTTATGTTGAATATTATTCATACTTCTTCAACCAAATTCATCACAATTTCCATTATCGCCTTTCTAATATTTTCATCATCAACGCCACGAGACCTGTTTCCTTGATTGGGCCTAATATTTATCATTGAATCAAATTCAACCATTTCTTCAGCGGAACGATCGGGATACAAATTAATTCCCCACAAATCCTGCTGACGCGAACCTTGTACGATTATTAATAATCCTTCTTCATCAGAATGCAATTCTCCGCCGATGGCCATAATTTTTTTCTCCGCATCCACCACCGCTTTAACTAAATCGCCAAATCGCAATTCAGCAATTTTTTTTAATTCTGTCCTCGAAATTTTCTCGGCGATGACGCGAATCGCGCCGTCAAATTCTTCGTTATTATCAATCATATTAAATTAGAGATATTCTTATCGCCCTAAACAAACTTAACAAAAACCAACCATCTAGTCAAACTTTCAAATACTTTCCCACCGCGATGCCGCTGCTGACGATGTTCAGTAAAGCGACCGCCGCCAGTTCCGACAAGAAAATTTTGACGAAATTCTGATTGAAATAATTCGCCAAACTGAAATTGTATGTTTCCAAAAACGAATTCAAATACGGACCGGCCATTATCGTTAGTCCGTATAAAATCGCTGTCGCCAGAATAAGCGCGAAAACAGAATACAAACACGCTTCAACGAGAAAAGGGGCTCGGATAAACGAATTACTGGCGCCAACTAGCCGCATGACCGCGATCTCCTCGCGATGAGTGTAAATCATCACCCGCACGGCGTTAAAAACAATTAAGAGAGCAATTAACGAAAAAACCGCGGTTAAAATCAAACTTACTTTTTCCACCCGGTTGCTAATTGAATTGACATTATCAATAATTTTCTGATGGTCTGTGTAATTTTGGTATTTAATGATTTTCTGGCTCTCTTCCAAACTTAGTATTGCCAAAATTTTCGCGTAATCCTCGGTATTCCGCGCTTTAATGACCAAAGTGTCCAAAAGCGGATTAGCGCCGACTTCTTTCAACGCTTCCATAATCGCCGGGTCGTCTTCGTGTTTTAATTTAAACGAATCAAGCGCCTGGTCCTTGGCGATAAAAATCGCCGCTTTCACTTCTGGCATTAATTTCATTTTTTCCTGAAAATTATTTATGGCCGCGGCGGAAGCTTCTTTTTTGAAAAAAACGCTGACATCAACTTTATCCTTGACTGACGCGACGATATTGCTGGAAATCGCGTTCAGCGAAATTAAGATATTAACTGAAAGCAAAGCCAAAACCAAAACCGTAATGGTCGCGAGCGACAGCCAAAAATTTCGGTAAAAATCCTGGAAGGCGAATTTTAAAACTCGCAGAAATGAATGATTCATAAAAGAATAGGTTGTTGATTGTAGGTTGTAGTGGGTAGTAGGTAGGTTGTAGAGTTGTAAAGCCATAAAGCTTTATGGCTTTATAGCTTTAGCGACAGCGGGTATAAATCCGTAATCCGTATATCTGTACATAATCCGTAATCTATATTTATAGGACATACCGTCCAACCGGCTGATCGCTGACAATCTGGCCGCGGTCCAGCACCACCACCCGTTTTTTGAGCATATTGACGACATCCTTCTCATGGGTGACGAGCAGAACCGTTGTCCCCAGCTCATTTAATTTTCGAAGCAGTTCAACGATTTCGCGGGTGTTGGCTATATCAAGGTTGCCGGTCGGTTCGTCGGCGACTAAAATCTTCGGGCGATGGATGAGCGCGCGGGCGATGCCGACGCGCTGTTGCTCGCCGCCGGAGAGTTGGCGCGGATATTTATCCCTTTTATCCAGCAAATTAACAACCTTCAAAATCTGCGGCACGATTTTCCCTATTTTATTATTCGAAGCGCCACACGCTTCGAGAGCGAACGCGATATTTTCAAACACGGTTTTTTGCGGCAACAATTTATAGTCCTGAAAAATAACGCCAATCTGGCGCCGCAGAATGGGCACTTCCCGATGATGGATTTTGGAAATATCCCAGCCGCCGATGACCAATCCGCCGCTGGTCAATTTTTCTTCAGCGATTAAAAGTTTTATCAGCGTTGTCTTGCCGCTGCCGCTTTGGCCGATAATCGAAATAAACTCGCCCGGCTGAATATGCAAACTCACTCCCTTTAATGCGTAGGTGTCTGGCTGGTAAAATTTTGTCACGTGGCGAAAATGAATCATATCAGTTTAGAATTTTGAATTTTGAATTTCGAATTTCGAATTTTAAGGTTAGAATTTCGAATTTAGGATTTAGGATTCAAGATTAGAGATTTAAGATTTAAGATTTTGAATTGCCCACCTTTGTCACTTTGATATTTTTCAACACCCCGGCGCCTAATGGGCCTAATCTCTTAAACGCGACCTTGTCCAAATCAATCGCCCGCGCCGGAAAAAGTGAACGGTCGGGGCCGTAATCATTCACCAAGACCACGACTTCTTTTCCATTGTTTAAATTTTGCACTTTTAATTTTGTGCCTTTGGGATAATCCGGCGAGGCCGCGCACAGGCAATTTTTATATTTATACCAGCTGGCCTGGCCGAATTCCAAAATTTTTTCATTTCGCAGCAGCGCTAGCCGCGCGTTCGCGACCGACAAACTCACCCTCGCCGTTCCGCGGCCAACTGATTTCGAATCCAGTTCGCGCCATTTTTCATTTTCAAAAATAAATATTTTCTCCAATTCGGCAATTGGTTCACCCGCGTTAAACAAAACGCGAATTTGTCCGATGAGCGCGGCTGGCTCGATTATCTCGTAAGAATACACATCGCCCGCCGCCATCCATCCTTCGGGAAATTTATATAAACTTTTATCAAACTGATTAATAACAATTTTCGCTTCTACGGATAAAACCTTTGGAAAAATTCCGATTTGAAAAACATTGTCTTCGCTTTTAACTGTTATCCCTCGTTCGGCTGTCTTAGCGTTAATGACGAATTCTTTGGTCAGCGTCACCACTTTCGCGTCAACATTCAGCGGAAATATTATACTAGCGGAAAGAAATAAAATAATTATTAGTAAATGTCTGTTCATACTTTCGCTTGCCAAAACAATTTAAATTTTTTATAATATCTACGAACTGCGCCGCGCCGGCTTAGCTCAGTGGTAGAGCAACGGTATCGTAAACCGTGGGTCGTCGGTTCAACTCCGACAGCCGGCTCCATCAATAATAGAAGTTAGGAAGTTAGAAGTTAGAAGTTAGAATAAAAAATTTGATAGACTTCCCAATACTTGCCCCGACGCGTGGCGGGGCATTTTTTTTTAGTCCAGAGCGACGAATTTATGAATTTTAATTTTATCCGCGTAATCAGACAGATACTCGGAAAATTTCGGGAATTTAATTAAGATATGGCGCGCTTTTACCTGTTCCGCTGATTTTGTTTTTTCATCAGCCGGCTTTTTTTCTTCCACTTTAATCAAATGAAATCCGTATTCTGTCTCCACCAAGCCGCTCACCTGCCCGGGCGAGAGGGCGAAAGCCGCGTCCTCGAATTCTTTAATCATCACTCCGCGCGGGAACCAGCCCAAATCGCCGCCATTTTTCGCCGTCGCCGTGTCATCGCTCCATTCAATCGCCAATTGCTCAAAACTTTTATCACCTTTTTGCCATTCCTCCATTAACGCGTCCGTTTTCTTCGAAATAATTTCTTTGGTCGCCGCTGATTGATTAAATTCTTTTTCCAGCGTTTCACCTAACGCTTGCGAAAAAACAATATGCTCTTTGAACGCGTCCATGTCCCAATTAAAAGAATCTTTGACATTCGCCGCCAATTTATCTTTGCCGCCCAACTGGTCTGCGATTTTATTGACATAGGATTCGACGTCTTCTTCGCTGACCGAGATTTTCAGCTTTTTCGCCAAGTTTTTATAAATCGCTTCATGGATTAATTTTGTCAACACTTCTTTTTCTACGTCCGCTTTGGTCGCGCCGCTCAATTTTTTTTCGCTGAAATACATTACCGCTTCAACTTCTTTTTGCCAATCATAGTATCTCACGATTTTTCCATCAACAATCGCCGCCGGCAAACGCAAAATCCTCAATGTGGCCAAAACAAATTTATTTTCAGAATGAAGACGATAAACGCTTAAGGACATTATGCCGACGAAACAAACAATCAGGACGATGGCGCAAAGAGCGATCAGCCATATTCGACGATCGACGCGGCAGAACCAATTGACGCGTTTTCGCGGTTCGTTGGACAACGCGCCGGATGATTTACTTTCTTCCTTTGTCGTTTCCGCGCCAATCAACGTCCGCGCCTCGTCTTTTGTCTCGTCGCTAAAATCTAATTTTGATAAGTCTGTCATCATTTTTTTTAGTTAAAGAAATAATTCCACCACAGCGCGGCATTCGCCCAGGCGCCGCTTAGCGGCGCGGCCGCGCCGGCGATTGTTTCGTTTTCTGCTGTTTTAACGCCCACTGACGGCGCGGCGATCGGAATCACGGCCACTGTTTCGCCTGATTTTTTAAAATTTAATTTCTCGCGCGCCTCTTGTTCAAGAAAAAAACCGCTTTGATACGATTCTATCGAGGATAGAAATCCCTTTTTTTCAAAATTCAAACTCGCCAATTCTTGCTCCAGCTTGGCGATTTCTCGGTCGAGTTCCATCCGTTTCAGATATTCCCGCGCCACGCTGAAAACCAAAAGCGCCAAAAGTAAAAGACAAAGAACAAACACGAGTTTCGGGAAATATGATTTCGTCTTTCGCCAATCTGATGTTTTTCCCATAACCTTATTATACTACATTATTCGCGATTATTGAATGCCTCCTCATCCACCGGCGCCGGCCTTTGAAACGCCGCCTTAATCCGGTTAAATAATTCCTCTTTTTCTTTTGGATTCAATAATCGCGTCTGCGCCATAATCATTGAAACCGGATCGTGTTTCTCGGCGCAAACGCCCGCTTCTGCTTTCAAGACGTAATCATTGATTTTATTTTGCAGGCGGAGCGGCTCGGCCACTCGATACAATTCAAACGGCCCGACGTCCTCTCGGAGAAAAAGTTTTAAATTTCCGTAATGAAAAAGCGTCGGCCCGATTCCGCGAATCATTGCTTTCGCTTCCCGAATTTTCGCGTAATTAAATTCATTAACGAATCGTTCGAAAAAACTCACTTGCTCGAAATCAACGATTCTTTCGTTCGTGATGACGATTTTATTATGCCGAAACAGAAAGAACATGCGGCCAAGGTAAAAAATTATCGTCGCGATCACCAAGCCGAAAATCAAAACGCCCCACCATCCCTGTAAAAACAAATAATACATTAGAAAAAAATTTAAAATTAAAATCAAAACGCAGACCGCCAAATGCGGAACGATAATCATTGGATGATGATACGCCACTTCATCAATTTTTTCTTTCTCGTGAAATTTAAATCCTTGCCATTGATTCATACATTTTGAAAATCACAAACCACAAATAACAAATCACAAATTCGAAATGACATGCTTCGAGAATCCTTCGATAAACTCAGGATAAACTCTCAGCATGACAATAATCTGTCACCCTGAGGCACTCGAAGGGTGAATTTGTAATTTCGAATTTGTTTGCCTGCCCTGTAGCGAACGAAGTTCTGCTACTGGGGTAATTTGGTGCTTATAATTTGTAATTTATCTACGATTTACAATTTGTATCTTGTTAGCAATCTCATAAAACTAGACAACTAAACATCTGATCAATTCCACATAACGTTCAACGGCATTCCCCGGCATGACCGCCCGCATGTTATCGCTCAAACGTTTTCGACTATCCGACTCATCGAACAAACGTTTAACCATCGAGACAAACTCGAGCGCGTTTAATTTGCGCTGGTCAAGAAGAATAATCGCGTTTTTAGCGTTGAAATAATCAGCGTTGTCTTCCTGCTGGCTGCCGGGAATTGGAATAACGATTGACGCCACGCCGGCCGCGGAAAGTTCGGTTAATGTTGAAATCCCCGCTCGGCAAACAACTAAATCGGCGCTGGCATAAGCGTCAAACAATTCTTTTTCCAGATATTCGCGCGGATGATAGCGCGCGGCCGCTTCGCCATAATCCTTTTTATTTCCCCATTCAACAATATTGCCGCGTCCGGTGACGTGAATAATCTGGCAGAACAAAATAAGCTGCGGGATTGTTTCAAAAAGCAAATTATTTATCTCCTCGGCGCCTTGGCTGCCTCCCATCACGAGCAGCGTCGGCAAATCCTTTTCGAGATTAAAAAATTGGATCGCCCGTTCTTTATTGCCGGAAATAACTTGACCGCGCGCAGGATTTCCGATAAGCACCGCCTTTTTCGCGGAAAAAAATTTCAAAGAAAAATCAAAAGCGACCGTGATTTTACAGGCGAACGGCGACATCAACCGATTAGCGAACCCAACGCGCAAGTCCTGTTGATGGACGATTATTTTTTTTCGCAAAACCCAGCCCGCCAGAACTACCGGCACGCTAATAAAACTGCCGGCAGTTAAAATTAAGTCCGGCTTGAATTTGATTATTATTAACAGCGCCTGAAAAAAACCAAAAACAACATTGACCCAATCAAATAAATTCCGCCAGGAAAAATATCGGCGCCACTTTCCCGCCTTGATTCCGCGGTAAGGCATTGGCTCTTTTGCTAAGAGCTCCCGCTCAACACCGTCATTCGTGCCAACCCAAAGAAACTCTGAACACATTTTTTGTTCAATGAGTCCGTCACGAATCGCGAGCAGTGGATAAACCGATCCCATTGTCCCGCCGCCGGATAATAATATCCTCATATAAAATAAAAATCCAAAATTCAAAGCTCAAAGTCCAAAGTAAATTCAAAATTCAAAATCTAATTGAAATAGAATTTAGAATCTAGAAAATAGAATCTATAATATGGAAATTACAATGATAGCAATCCTTCTCTAACAAACTTCTATTTTCTACTTTCTAGATTCTAGATTCTTTAATTACGGATTACAAATTACTACCCATGACAGACCGCCATCGCCCAAACCTCTTTAACGCCGCTGGACTTTAATGCTTTCCCTACTTCGCTGAACGTCGCGCCAGTGGTGAGCACGTCATCAATTAAAATAACTTTCCGCGGCACGGGCGCATTGATATTAACGCTAAACGCGTCCTTCACGTTCATCAAACGCTCTTCACGTTTTAACTTCGACTGTTGCTCGGTATTCTTTTTTCTTTTAACCAAGCCCTCCGCTATCTCGCAATTATATTTTAAAGCAATCAGCTTGGCAAGTTCGAGTGCTTGATTAAACCCGCGCGCCAAAAGCCGTTTGTGATGCAAAGGAATCGGCGCCAGCACGCTCCTTGACACTGCGCCAGCTAAATAATTTCGGTTGATTCGCCGCTCTAAAATATTAGCCAACAAAACATCCAGTCCTTTTATATAATCAAACTTAAATGACTCCACTATTTCTCTTACTACCGCGTCGCCATAATGCGCGGCGACGATCACGCGGTCAAGCTTTGTCGCCGCGCGGCAATTTAAACAAATGCCCAGCTCGCTTGGCTTCTCGCCGCAAATGAAACAATGAATCTTCACCAGCTCTATTTTATCAAAACAGGCGGAGCACAAATACTCCCCCTCTTTACCGCAGCCGAAACATTCTCTTGGAAAGACATAATCAGCAATTCGTTCCCAAAGAATGGTTAATCTATTTTTTTGCTCCCCAATAAGCGCCATCAATCAGCCAGTTATTATTTATTTTCTTCAAATCCAAAATTATATCCTGTAAAAATTCCTGTTCGCCTTTCCCTTCTTGCGTTTCCTTCCGAATGGCGGACATTTTAATTTTCATTGAGTCCTCTTTTTGTTCGATTATTTCCACCGCGCCGGTCTTGGTCGAAATCGAATAAAAAAATCCGTCCGCCGGATGCTCTTTTTTCAATTTTGGAATATATGTTTTTTGAACCCAGTTCGTCATCGTCGCAGTCATGGTCGTCAATAATTCTTTAAAATTTAAATAGTCCGCCTGATTTGAAAAGGAACCAAAACGTTCGACAAACGCGACGGCGAGCGCTTTCACGGAAAACGCTTGTTTCTCTTTTTCGCTGACCGCGGGAATGACCGGCGCTTCATTTTCTATTTTCGCCGCTCCTTGATTATTTGACTGGTCTTTTTCTGTCAGTTCAGACTGATTTTCAGAAAAGAAAAACAAAATAATTATAATTATCGCTGCGATTCCGGCCGCGACGATTAATGATATTTTGAGACGATTGGACATAAATTTAATATTAAAACTTAAACGAAAAATCAAAACAGGTTGTAGTGAGTAGGTTGTAGTTTAAATTTCAATTTGCCTCAAATAAATCCCGCAGGGAAACTATGAGCTTTGTGCTTTGAATTTTTCGAGATAGTTTGCCTCGCTGTTCTACTTTTTACCGGCTCTATAATCTACTCACTACGCCCTACCACCTACAACCTGTCCTCCGCTTCTTTCTGCCCCTGCTTCTCCAATTCCAAAAGCTGGCGCGGGTCGGTGGTAATGAGCCGCGTCTCCTGCGGCGAAGCCACCACGCGAATCGCCGCATGCCGATCGCCGGCGAAAAATATTCCTTCTCCCACCGGTGTTTCCAGCAACAGATATTTTTCGCCCTCGGTCAATTTGAAAACTTTTTGTATCAAATCAATGGACGCCGTTGACTGCTTGAACAAAATCCGCAAAGCGGAGTTCGTGACGATTGATTGGCCGTATTGCGAAAGCAAAAAATCATTAACATCCTGGGTAATTGTCGTCACGCCAAGATAATACTTTCGACAACGTTTAACCAAAGCGTGGATAAACTTCGCCGAGTCCTCGTGTTGCATCAGCCACCAGGCCTCGTCAATCACCAAAATCCGCTTTTTCATTTCCGAACGGACGACATTCCAAATGTAATTGACGATATTGTAAATCGCCACTGGCCGGAGCTCGTCCTCCAAGTCACGGACGCTAAAAACCACTAACTGGTTAGTGACGTCAACATTGGTGTACGCGTTAGTCAATCCCGAGAACGTTCCGGTGGTGTACTTTTGCAAGCGCAAAGCCAAATCCCTGCCGCCCTCCATGCCTTCCAGCACGTCATACAAATCCTGCATGATCGGCGGTTCGATTTTCTCCAAATCCGACTCGGCGGTGATATCTTTTTTGGCATATGTCTCTTTTAAGGTGTTATCCATGAGCGAATCCTCTTGAAAAGTCATTTTACCAAGCATTATCCGCATCAAACCTTTCAAAGTAATAATCGCGCTTCTGATAATATCAGCGGTTGACATGTCGCCGATTTTGCGCGGCAAATCAAAAGGATTAATCTTGCTGTCAGAATTCAGCGAAATGTTGATGTACGTGCCGCCGACCGCGTCGCACAAATTTTTATATTCGCGCTCCGGGTCAATAATGATCACGTCCGTGCCCATCATCATTGAACGCAAAACTTCCAGCTTGATAGCGAAGCTCTTGCCGGCGCCGGAAGTGGCGAACACGCAGCAATTGCCGTTAGGCAAAGAAAAACGGTCAAACAAAATCAAACTGTTATTATGCTGATTGACGCCGAATAGAACGCCTTCGTCTGTCGTCAGATCCGAAGAAATAAACGGAAAAGAAGAAGCGATGGGCGATGAATTCAAGTTCGCGGAAATCATCAGTTCGTCGTTGCAGAGCGGTACGGTGGAATTATATCCCTGTTCGGATTGGTAAAACACCCGCTTGGAAATAATCGAACGCGTGCCCAGCGCCGCTTCAATGTCTTCGGTGAGAATATCCAACGCTTTCAGGTCTTTTTCATAAAGCGAAATATAAAGTGAAAATTGAAAAAATTTTTCTATTCCCTGCGTCAAATCGTCGCGCAATTTTTCGATGTCGCGGAGAGCGGTTTCGCGCAAAGGATCGCGCGGCGCGCCTTTTTCCGCGTCCGAAGATAATTGCGCCTGCAGAATGCCGACCTTGTTTCGTAGTTGTTTCAAAACCACCGGCGACGCCATCGGATAAAAAAACATGCTAACGTCCAAAGTGGCGTTGTAATTGATAATCGGCGCGAACCAGCCGATAGTGATATAGCGCGGATAGCCCAAGACGAACAATGTCCGCACGCACATCTCGCCCAGCCGCACGTGGTCCGGCTTTACTTCGAGCGCCGCCGGCGCGACGATATCGAGCACCGAGGTAATCCCGCGGCGAAACCTTTTTTCTTCTTCAACAGTCACCTGTTCGAGCGCGGAATCCGCTTCCGCTTGCTTCAATTTCTCTGTTTCCGTCACGGACGGTTTTTTGCCCCAATCAAAAATTGATTTGCTCTTTTTGTTAATATCCGATGGTTTGAACATATATTAAATCCAAAATAATGGATAAAAGATAATAGATCAAAAATTAGGAATTAAAATTTATTTATGCTATTCAACCATCAACTTCTCGATGTTGCCCAACTTTTGATATTGCGCGATGGCCGGATTGTACACATTGTAATAAAGCTCGATTAAACTTTGCGTGTCTAACCTCGGCGCCGTGATTCCCAAAGCGGCGATGTTCATGACCACATGGTTGACCCGCATTTCAAGCTCATGAGAATATTTGTCAAACATTTCTTGTTTCAGCCGTATCACTCTGGCGGGAGTGAAAACCGACGCCAATTTCGCCCAAAATCCCCCTTTTTTGCTTTCAAGCGGACTGTAAGGAATAACGATAAAAATATTTTTTGTCATGATATTATTCATTTCCACCAACTCTTTGACGAATCTTTTATAATCCACTATCTGCCGTTTTAAAAGCTCGTTCGTCAAGGTCCTTTCTGATTCTTCGATTTTTCCCATGTAATGCTCGATGTCTAATTTTCTCGATTGAATGGCGATTTGAATTGGAAAATTTAAATAATTCAAAAACGTGACATAGGACGAAACCAGCGCCCTTTGTTCATCCTCGGATTTAAGAGCGAAGTTCACGCTGGACGTCATCAGCACCGCCCGAAGCGTTCCGTCTTTCATTATCACGGTGTCAGCTTTTATTTCCGCGATGTCTAAAAATAACTGCGTTGATTGCGAAATTTTATTGCCCGCTAATTTTGCGCTTTGCATATAATTCTAATTGCGCGTTACGCATTACGCGTTGCGCGTTACTCATTTATTTCCTCCCCTTGATACACCCCGCCGGTATTAACGACAATCGCGAGGTCGCGCAACCGCGAGCCGGAAATGGCCGCTTTTTTCGCTATTTCCCGCTTCTTTTCCTGGATGCCGCTTTCGATTTCCCGAACAAGGTGTACGTAGGATTCGCGATTCCAAATTCGCAGTTTCGCACGTTTCGCGGTCTGTAAAAAATTCAAAAGAAAAAAATGCACTGGCCGGCCGTTCACTCTCGCGAACGCCACAATCAAATCCACCGCCAGCACAAAAAACGCGAAGAACGCGAAGTAAGCGAAACTCAGTAGACGATACAGAACAAAGCAAATCAACCCGCCAGCTAAAAGTAAAACAAACTGCCGGGTCGTGATCGGCCCTAAAATTTTATCCTCGACTTCGATGAATTGCGGCACGAGGAATTGGTACATACTCTAAATGTTGATTTGTCATTGCGAGGAGAGAAACGACGAAGCAATCCCGAGACTATATGGCATGAGATTGCTTCGTCGCCCCGACGTATGTCGAGGCTTCTTGCAATGACCTTAACGCAAAGCTAAAACATTTATTCACTCAATCTTCGACTGATCCTGCCCATCATTTCATACTCGCTCAAAGTCAAACTTTTTTCGTTTTTTATTTGGCGCTCCTCAATGATTTTCGCGATTGGCTTCCGCTCTTTTATGGCTTGCATGGTCATGGCCGCGTACAGACGAAACAACGGTGAAATTTTCCACTGTTTAACGCCTTCCATTTTTTTTACTAACGATTGCTCGGCCAAAACAGCGAATTTCTCCATCAAAGCCGACAGAATTTGTTCAACGTTTTTTCCAAGCCGGCGCATATTCTCCAAATTCATTTCACCCAATTCTTCAATCGGGCCGATCAATTTTCTTTCTGATCCAAAATTTTCGACACGCGGTCTATCGCCGGATATATTTAACGCTTTCCCCGCCAGTGGCTTTTCGACAATGCGGCGAACGATGGCCGGGATCGGGCTCAACTTTTTATCTCGTTCGAGGGGTTCGACGGACTCACCTTGTTCAAGCGCTCGCGCAAGTTTATCTAATGGCGCGTCCTGAACGGAGGATTCCTTTCGCACTACGGGCGGCGGCGGCTCCAATTCGCGGCTCGGATCCATTATTGGCTGAATTTCAATTTTTTTTCCGGCTAAACCGCGCCTCTCTTTGAAAATACTTTCCTTTTCCTCTCGAAGAATGATTAAGATAATGCCGATTTTTTCCTTCGGCACTTCCAATCCACCGCTCACTTTTGGCATTCCTAAAATATATTCCAATTCCTTTTCCGTCCGGACGCCGCGAAAAAAAGTCATTAGTAAATTGCTGAACCTCGCTTTTATTTTTTCGTCGTTAAACTGAATTTTCAATTTATTGATCACGCTTTCCACATGCTTTTCTACCAATTTTTGGTCTTCTTCGCGCTGTCCTGAAAGTGCCGTATCTTCCTGAAGATGCTCGATTTCAAACGATTCCCTCGAAACCTTTATAGCGGACAGCTCGAGAGCTGTCCCTATCTTTTTCGATTTGACGGCGGACAACCCAAGGTTTACCTCGCCAGCGGCGGGGATTGTCCTTACGTTTTTGACGTCGGCCAGATTGGGGGTTGTCCCTGCCTTTATCGCTGATTCAATTCGCGGTTTTTCTTTTTTCTGCTCGTACGTCATGATCGGCTTCAATTCTTTTTTTCTCGCGGCGCTTGATGCTGATTCGCTCTGCCGCGCCCGCTCAATTTCTTCAACGCTAAAAAATCCTCCGTCTTTGTAATACTTTAGTTTGCCGTCTTTATCTTTTATTAAAATGTAGCCGTTGGCCATAAATTTCGTAATCAATAATCAGAAAACTGTAAAAGGATCAGTAACAATCAATACTCATTTACCGTTCTCTCTGTGAAATTACGAATTACAAGTTACGGATTACTGATTACAAACTTATTTCCGCCCATTTGAACTTATTGTCCGCCAAATCCAAATAAGCCATTCCTCCGTATTCAGCCATCCCTTTCAGCTGAAAAAGCTCGGACATATTGGCGGCAACGCGCGCGCCCTCGTTTTCACTCATTCCCAATCGCTCCAAATAAATAAACTTCAAAAAATCTTGAACATATTTAACATTGTTTGGGTCATTTTTGAACGCGCCAGCGCGCTCTGCCAAACCGTTTCGTTTGTAATAACCCAAAAGCAATTCCTGATAACGTTTATCAGCCGCGATGATATTATCGAGCGCGCCGATTTCAGCCAGCAGTTCGAGGCAGGCCAAAGTCAAATGTTTTTTGCGCAAACGAATCGCGTTTTCCAACCAATCGGCGATTTTGTCGTATTCTTGACGCGTCGCTTGTTTGATTTTCGCTTTTTCCGCGTCAATTTTTTCGCGGTCAGCGGGCTTATCACGATATAAACCGACAATATCAATAGCTTCCGCCTCGCCCAGCGTCTTTTCATAATCAGGAGCGACTCCGACGCTTTTTTCCGCTGCCGACTCCGCGCTCTCCTCAACTTCTTTCAGAAACGCCTGCTGTTCTTCGTCGGAAAATGGAAAAATATAAATATCAGCTAAATCCATTTTACTGGCGTTTTCATAAAAATTTTTGACCGCGGTGAACAATTTTAGCAAATCTTCCAGTAGCCTTTTTTCGTCCGGATTTAATGTTTTAACATTGGCGGTTTCGGTGAAATATCGCGCCCGTTTTATGGCGCTCGCCACTTCTTCAATTCTCACAAAACTAACATAATCGCGCAGCCAATTGCCGATCGTCGGCTCTGCTTTTTCGGTGCCAAGTAAAATTTTATCTTTCGACAGTCCTTCCTTGTTTTCGTACATAACGTCCAACAATTCCTTTTGAAAAATTTTGTCTTTTTCATCTTGCAAAAGCAATGTTATTAACCGAACGTTTAATTCAATTTTTAAATGATAATTGCTTGAACTCAAAATATCCTTCAAATAATTGGCAAAAACGGTTTTCGCCGAACGTTTTTCCGCTTCCGGGTCTTTCAAAAACGCTTCCGCTTTTTTTTGTTCGGCCTCAATCATTTCTCTTTGTTTTTCTTCTTCCGCTCTTTTTTCATCTTCCAGCACCAGCTTTGCCGCTAATTTTTCTTCTTCAACAGCGGTTAGATATTGTTTAACGAAATCCTGATAATTTTCCGGACTGCCGCCCAATGCTGTTATTTTTTTCTCAACTTCTCCTCCGAACCAATCTTTATCGCAAACCAACAGCCGCTTGCCGCAAATTTCCAACGCCACTTTTTTCGCCTTAACTTCATCCAACTGCAATAATCCTTGAACCTCTTTTTCCAAGTTGACGACAGACGACTCTTTCTTAAATATCTTGCCAACTAAAATCGTCATCTCCGCCAACTGTCCAATCGTTAATTCAAAATCACGGGCAATTTGAAGATTTGTTTCTGCGCCAAAATCTGCTCTTAATATCAATTCAATCGTCTCCGGCAAATTACGTTTGTTGCTTGAACTTTGTTGTGCTTTTGTTTTTTCTTCCGCCATAACATAAACTCAATAACCTAAATTTTTATGTCTGCCACTCATCTTTTATATCGCTCTTAATCCCTTTTCTTACGTTTTTTTTGATTTAGCTGCTCTTTTTTCTGCTTCCGCCGCCAATTCCATTCTGTGCTTTATCCTGTCCGTCAATTGACTACTGATCGCGCCCATCACTTTTTCACTGCTTGCGATTTTTGCTATTAATTCCTGATTTTTGTCCATTGCCTTATCAATGATTTTTTCTAAATTAGGGATAGCGTTTTCTTCGTTTGAGCTCGCTAAATTTTCCAGCTGCGTCTTTTTGACATGTTGCGCGATATGAGATAAAGCGTCCTCCTGCAAATCTATGCCGGCCAACTGTTTCGGCGACATTCGAGCGATATGGCTTTTCATTGCGTCTGCTTGGGAATCGTCAATTGCTATCGCTTTCCCCTTCTCATCTCCTATTTCAATCTTTTTACCATCAGTATCAATCGCTTCCCCATTTTCGTTTCTTTTGCCAAACGCTAAATTTAAATTATTGGTAACATTCGCTACCATGCTTTGGATATTTTTTCTTTCAGTCGCTTGTGCCTCATGTTGCGCTTTCTCCTCTGGGTTTCCGTCTGGATTTCCCTTTGGCATCGCCTCGATTCTTTTGTGCTCCGCCGCCGCCAACCTGCTAACTCCACTATTTACCGCGGTTCTATTAGCCGCGTTCTTCTTCGAAGCATCGCCTAATTTGTTAGCCAAAATCTTTGGCCCAAGCGCTTGCATGGCGATCTGCAATAAATCAGCGTTTTGAAGCGCGGTCGGGCCTTGTCCGGCAATATCAACTTTTCCTGTCCGAATCTTTTCCGCCATTTTATCACGATTTTCCTGATTTTTTGCCCGTTCGTCCGCGGTCTGGTCTGGTTTATCAATACTTATATCCATCGCTAAATGCGCGTTATGTTTTTCTATATTATCCTGCAATATCTTTTCTCCGTCGCGGTCGCCTTTCACTAATTTCCTCGCGGCCTCGACTTGTTTTTCATCTTTCAATTTGCCATCCTCCGCCAACTTCATTGCTGCCGCCGCTCGCAAATTCTTCGGTTGTTTATCATCCATCATCGCCGTCTCTAAATCCTTTTCATCTTTAATGCCCCTGGCCGCGAGCAATTCTCCTCCCTCCTTTCGTTTGCGTTCAAATTCCCCTTTTCTTATTCTATCAACAGTTATTTCCTCCATAGTGCCGACGCCAGCTGATGTTTCTGCAACCCATTTTCCAACTTTTGATCCAGCCACTTTTTCCTTAAATCCACCGATTCCGCCAGCCACTTTTCCTGCTAATTTAGCGGCTATCGCTGGCACTCTCGTAGCTTTGGCGCCTGCTATTATTGGCGCCGCCGCAACTTCCTTCGCTACACCAACCGCTCCCTCTTTTTTAGCAAAAGTTTTCGCGCCAAATCCCGCGTAACTAGCCATCTTTGCTTCTATCGCTGTTTTTCTCGCCGCCGCGTAGCCGCCATAAACCGCTTTTGCCCGGGTAGCGACTGCGGAATAACCGCTCATTTTCCCCGCCACTCCCTTCGCCGCTGTTTCCGTCCATGCTTTCATTTTTCCAGCCGCGCCGCCAATTATTCCGCCAGCTTCCTGCGCGGCCATTAAACCAGCCATTAACATCGCTAATCCGATTGCCGACTGCGCTAAATTGTTGATATAAGACATTTTAGTCGTCACTGCGCCTTTTGATTTTGCCTCAATTGCGTCTGATTCAATTTTAATTGTTTCCTCGGGATTGGCCATTACTGCCAAGCTCAACCAAAGAAAAAACGCCATTATCGGACCAATCGCGACTGTCCGGCCGAATGTTGACCACCATTTTGCCGCTTTTTCTTTCAGCCCGCCAACTGGCACTGCTTCCAAAACAAACGCGAACGGAGATAGAACGATCAACACCCATAAACTAACAATCCGCAAGACAATCAGTAAAAGTATGAAAAAAGTAACAATAATCACCACTAATATAACAAAAATTCCAAGCGACATTGCTAAAAAAACTTCAAGACCGGTTAATTTGCTCGCGCTGTCCACACTCGAACTGTCCATTTGCATTACTTTCGTTAACCCTAATCCATTGATCAAATTCGCGCCAGCTGTAGCCGCGAAACCATTGACAAACGTCATCATCACCACTTGCGCGAAATCAATCATTAAGGCGCAGATTAATTTGCTGAAATTCACCAGCACGGCCGCGATCAGAAGCGTCGGCAATATCTGCTGTAATTTATATTTTTCGACATGCAATATCTGGCAAAAAGCAATCACTAAAAGCACCAAGACAAAAAAGAGATTGGAAATGTCCCGCGTCAACACCCAACCCTTGTTCACAGCCGCTGAAGTGACGAAATCATTATATGAACAAAATACAATTAGCAAAGCGAACAGTTTCATTGCGATCCAGCCCAGCATGTAAGCGATTCCCCACAACAGACGAGCAAGAAAACTAAATAACCAATCAAGACCGGGAATTGCCAAGTCGCCGCCAGCAGCGGCGTAAACACCGCTACTTATGAAAAAAATGGCGAATACAATAATAAAAATCAAGACGACTTTATGCGCTCGATGTCGCGGCAAAAACAAAAACTTGGCAAACTGGGCTGCTTTTTTCAGTTTACTCCAAAAAATAGGCAAGATTTGCGTGAAATTACTCGCCATTTAAATTCTTTATATTTTCGCAACAAAATTATACCACAAAATCAATCAGCAAACAAACTTTATGCACAACACATGCGGCCGTCTATACGCCCCCCTCCGTCATTGCGACCCCGCCAACGGCGGGGGAAGCAATCTCGAACCTATAGATTCGGGATTGCGGAGTTTACCCTGAGCCCGTCGAAGGGTCGCCCCGACGGACGTAGGGGCTCCTCGCAATGACGTATGCCCATGGCAGAAATCACAAATACCACTCCTTAGACATGTCAGCAAAGCCCTCATTTCCCTTTTTTATCAGATCAATTTTGTCTTTTCTAGAACCGCCCTTCATTTGCTTCTCTCTCCCGATTGCGTCCCGCGGCGACTCATAAATTTCATAATATACCAACTTGCAAATGTTGTACTTAGTAGTAAAGGACTTATCATTAAATTTACTTTTGTGTTCCCAAACTCTTCTTTTTAAATCATTCGTAACACCAACATATAAAACCGTGCTTAATTTATTTGTCATGATATAAACATAATAATACTTATTGAACATATGAGTAAGATTAATAAGGACGAGATTGCTTCGTCGTCTAACTCCTCGCAATGACGTATACGCCACCGTCATTGCGAGGAGCGCTCCCGTCATTGCGACCCCGCCAACGGCGGGGGAAGCAATCTCGAGACTATAGTCCCCGTCATTGCGAGCCCCGCAGGAGCGCAGCAATCTTAAAAATAGTTAATCGCCTTGTTTATTTTTTCAAGCACAATTTTCCGATGAACAACCGCCAAATAGACATTAACGCCGATGACTACGGCGAATAAAAATAAAAGCACAATCAATGTTTTCTTCCGTCCGTCGGCAGATTGCGTTTCAGAGACAGACGGACTGGCCGGCAAATTTAATTTTTGCCAAGACAAATTAACAATGTCTTTTCCGCTCCTCGGCAAGAGCCGCACTTCATTATCGAACGCGCTGACAATGCTCGTCACTTCAAGTTCATCGTTAAGTTCAAAAATTTTTTGGTCAATCTGCGCGCCCTTCTTCAAATAAACAATAAACTCTGCGCTGTCATCAGCCAGAATTAGTTTGTTCGGTTTTTTTTCGATTAGCGCGCCGGAGAGCTGAACAAACTTTCCGACAATATCTTTCGAAATATCTGCTCCCGATATTTTAAGCGGCTCGACAGATACCGATTCTTTGAGCACCTGTATATCGTCCTTTTTTTTGACGACAAGCCGACGCTCGCCGCTGTTTTCAAAAATCGTACCGCGGACGGAAATAATATCGCCAATTTTTAAAATCGGCCACTCGGCTTTGTCAAAATAAATTTGCAGGCCGTTGATATAAGCGATTTTTTTTCCGAAGACGTCCGGCAGAGCGATGATCGCTCCTTGAACGGCAATCGACGCGCCGAGCTCTGTCGCTTTTACTTCGTCCACGTCAATTTGACGAAAGACAAGCATTTTTTTATTCGTTGAAGACGTCTTCATTTTCACAAATCCTTCGTCCGCTGATTGCGCCACGGCCAGCGCGACTGCCAATGTTGATTTTTTATTCAACGCGCCCGGCGTCAAAATCGAGGTCTCCTGCCAGCCGTCGGAAAAATTCGCGAAACCATATCCCTCTTTGACATTTTTATAATCAAAACGACTGATTGTCTTTCCGTCGGGAGCGCGCAGAACAACGGAGTCAGTCGAATTATTTAAAACTAAACTCGTTTCCTCTCTTTTAAAAACCAGAAATTCTTTCGCGCCGATGACAGTTGCTTTTCCGATGACATACGGCTGACTGCCAGCTTCCACATCGTCAAGCGACCAGCCGAATAAATTGACGGGCTCCAGCTCATCGTTAAATAATTCAATCCACTCGTCGTCATCACTGCCTAGCGGGTCGGCCAAAAATTCATTAATAAAAATTTTATCAGAAAATTGATAAATCGGCTCGGCATTTTCTTTCATGGCAATGCTTGCCGCTGGACCAACTGAGACCGACTGCGCTGGCTGATTATTGACCGCTGTTGCTTCCTGCTGGACCGACGCTGACGCACTGGTCCCGTTCGAAGTTTGGACGACATTCGACGTGGACGATTCTTGAATTGCCAATGCCGCCGGTTTTTGAAAAAAAACATTCGCTAAGTTCGGCGTCGGCGTGTCGGTCGCGAAATAATTGCCGTCAGACAAAATCAACGACTGGCCGTTCGCTGTTTTCAGCGCGTTGTCGCTTACATTTCCGTCGTCCCAGTCGCCGTAAGTGATTGAATCAATAATCGCGCCAGCCGCGTCTTTCAAAATAACAATATCGCCGCTGTTATTTAAACTGTCTTTTTCAAAAACAATAAAATTATTCGCGTTGACGACGCCTTTGATACTTGTGATTTTCCCCGCGCCTTCGATAAGTTGCCAGCCGGCAAGGTCAACCGGATAATCCAAAGAATTATAAAGTTCAATCCACTCTTTCTGGCCGGTTAGCGGAGTGGACATCACTTCGCTGATTCTGATTTGTTTTGGACTAACTTTGGAATTGTTGGCCGCGTTTTTTTCGTCCGCCGGAGCGGCCGCTGATTCAACGGGCGTAACGGACGGCTCGAGAGCTGTCCCTACTGTCTTTTCATTGCTGGCGGGCGCAAGCGTTACTGCTTCAACATTATTTTCAATCGGCGCGGACGTCTCTTGTCCGTTATTTCCACTTGACGCGGAGGCGACAGGCAACGGCGTTTTTTCGGCAACGCTTGCCTCTGACTCCGCGCCTGACTGAACGCCTGATTCAAACGTTCCATTTAACTGAACGTTTGGCGCCGGTAGCGCGCCTGATTCTGACAATATTATTGATGGCTGAACTTTCTGCGAAAATTGAACGCCGATTGCCTCGTTTTTCAAAATATCAGCCAGCCATCCGCACTCGTCTTTTTGGCAATTTATTAAAATATATTGGTAAATATTGCTGTTCGATATGGCATTATTCACGACTGAAAATTCTGGATCAACTTCTGTTTCGTTCGCGCTGGAAATTGAAAGCCGAAATGGACTGACCGCATTTTGTTGAAAAAATGACTGCGCCGACGCGTTTTGCACGTCAATTCTTGTTATCCCTACGATTATTCCAGCGAGCAACACTAAACAACACAAATATTTTTTCATATTTATATCGGGTCTACCGCCAAACCCATTTTTGAGGAATGGCGGATCAGCCGGCGGCCGCCGTTTAATCCGCCAATCCGGTTTAATTATTAGATTTACTTCGGCCCGATGTACGTCGAAGCGAAATTTGGCAAATCGCAATTCGCTTTTTGTCACCCTTCGAGTGCACTTCGATAAACTCAGTACAGGCCTCAGGGTGACAAAGAGCGTGCCTTTTGTCATGGTGAGGCTCTCGAACCATGACAGCGATTCGCCTATGGCTAAACTAAGCGTTTACTGAAACGACTTTTTGTCCTGTCATTACGGTCGCGAAATCGCTGATTTTCGCATTATCGTCGCTAAGAGCGGAAACATCCTCGGCTAAATAAAAATAAGGATAATCCTCGGCTCTTTTCGCGAGCTGCCACCGTTCGGAAACAGGAATGGCTTTAATCGCCTTGATTTTTTGCCGTAACAGTTCGTCGTTATCAATCAAGCGGAGCTCGGTGCGCGGCACCCAGACCTGAAAATGCTTTTTGCTGTTGAGCTGTTTCGCGCTCGCTTCAAACACATCTAAAATTTTTCCGGCTGGCGACCGGCCGACGCGCGCATTGCCGCGAAACACTTCCGCCAGCGCGCATGGCTTTTTCCCTTTCGCTTCTTCAACCAAATTCGTTAAAATTTCCCGCGTCAAGTCCTTTTTCAATTCTTTATAAATTTCCACTGGATTGTTTTGCCTTTCGCTAAGTCGGAAAAGCCAGTAGAAAAAATTAGGCATAATCACGTAGGCCAAGTTCTTGACGTCCATTTTTACTTCCGTCATTTTAAACGCGTTCGCCATCAGCGCCAGAATATCGTCTGTGACGAAGATATTCTTCCGGCCCATGATCGCGCCGCAATAAAAATACACGCCGCCGTACTGATACAACCCTTTTGATTCGCTCGAACTGGTTGATTCGGCGTTTTTCGCTTGAAAACTTTTTTGTGCTGTCATAAATTTGATACTCTTATGAATAAATTTCCGCCTCGTTTAGCTTTAGGAACCTCTGAAAAATATAGTTTCTACTGCAATTTTCAAATTTTCGTAACGAAACTATATTCATCAGAGGTTCCTTTCATATTATCCCAGTTCGCCAATGACCGCTCAAACGATTTTTGACGGACTATTCCGACAAAATAAAAATATAAAATTAAAAATAAATGCGAAACCTCAAAGGAACGCATATATGCGTTCCCTACTTCCGACCTCTGATTTCTGACCTCCGACCTCTGACTGTAGAGAAAACCGTCTTGGAAAATATATTTAAAACAAAAAGATGTCGAGTTGCCCCGACATCTCAAACTTCCCTGTGGATAACTTTAAAAATATAAAAACATAAAATTATAAAAATAAATCATGTAGCAGGTGGTAGGGGGTAGTGAGTAGTTTCATAGAGACGACAAAAATTGGAATTGTGAAGCGAGCTGTCTCGGAAGGGTTACTTTTTACGTCAAAAAATATCTACAACCTACTCACTACAACCTACAACCTGTTTCGTTTTCCCGTTTTTTCGTTTTTACTCAATATTTATTCCAACCTTATAATCCGTCCAAAAGGATTCAGGCAAATCCTTTACTTTTTTCGCCCAGGTAGAACCAAACAAAGTTGCCGCAATGTCCGCCGTCGGGATCCAAGACAAGACGCCGTTCTTGCTGACGTAATAAACCTTGTTGATTGACGGTATCTTCATCAATGTCCCGAACTTGAACGGCACATTCGCGCCGAGCGCGTATTCCGCCATTTCCGCGTCTGAAATTTTTTTCACGGCCGAAAAATCAGCGCCGAAATAACTTTCCCAAATCGCCTGCGTCGGATAACAATGGCGGACATTGCTTTTATCCAAAAAATAAACCGCTTTTGACGAGCCGGTTTTTATCCACGCGCCGGCCGCGTAATCAATAAAATTATCAACTTCAGGAAAATTTATCACCGAAGCGTCTTTGATTAAACTGCCATCGCTGGTAATAAATTTAATTTTCAGCGAACCCTCCTCCGCGCTCCGCCATTTGAAAACTAATTCGCCGCTGGCATTGGTATTGCCAAAATCAATGGTCATTTCCCCGTTTTCGACAATTGCTTTAACTAAAATTTTTTTATTGGCCATGGCGCTATTATTCGTATCCTTCAAAACAACCGTCGCTTTAATATACTCAACGCCATCGGCTTTGGCGCTGGTTTTGTTAAAACCGACGTTCGAGTTTGTCGCGGAAAACACACCGGCCGGATCAACTTTTTTCGTTTTCACATTCACGGAAATTTTCGCTGACTGACCTGCGTTGCTATTTAAATCATTCGATTTAACGTAAACAGAATGCGCGCCTTCTGAAATGTCCAGCCAATCATATTCCCAAGTCGAATAATTTTCTCCTGTGTTCTTGGCGCTGGCACAGACAGCGTCAACGCAAACTTCGATACCGCCCGGCACGCCGCCACCCTGGTCTTTCGATTTCCCATTTATTTTAAACGACGTTCCGTAAATCGTTTCGCCATTCGTCAAATTTGTTATAACTGAAACCGGCGCCCAGACGTCGGTCAGCAATGCTTTGTACATCGCGTAGGAATTATTTACTAATTTTGTCGCCGGTAGCGGTTCTTTTGAAGATAAATAAACGCCCATGTCGCCGACATCAAAACTTTTATTATTGTTCGCGTCTGAATATAAAGAGAGCGCGAATTTGAATGTCCGATTTACTGTTCCCGACTTTCTCGTTTCCACTGAGACGAAAAACCGGACGCCAGCGCTCGAAATTGATTGGCCGAGAGGACTGAACTCCCACGTAAAATTATCGCTATTATAACTGCCGACCGCCAACTCTGAATCAACGGCGAATCCGTCAAATTTTCCATTGCCATTGTCCAACCATAACTTCACTTTTTCAATCTCCGTCATATTCTTCGCCGAGCCGTCGTTTTGGACAGTCAGCGCGTTTAACGTATCGGCCGCGGACGGAACAATGGAAAAATCCAAAACCAAATTGTCAAACGTCTGCTGATTAAAATAACCGACCAACGTTATTTGATTTACCGTGGCTGCCGCGCCGACCGCCGAGCTGAAATTCATCGGCGCCAAAAGAAAAACCAACAATACTGCCGTTAATATCTTTTTTCGCATATTTTTAAATTTTATCTATAAAAATAATCAATCTTATTCACCTTTTTAGATAGTAACTATTGCCGCCAGATTTTTGTCATCCAGATTTTTGTCATGGTGAGGCTCTCGAACCATGACAAAAAGATAAATTGTCACCTATTTAAAATTTTCCTTTCAGATAATTTCGGTAGCTTTTCAAAATTCTTTTTTATTAATGCTTCTTTTTTCTTCCGCGACCATCTTTTAATCTGTTTTTCCCGACGAATTGCTTCATTTATGTCTACAAACTCCTCCCAATAAATAATTTTTACCGGTCGTTTTCTATATGTATAACTACGGCAGAGAAGAAATTCTGAATTATGTTCTGCTTCTCGCCTGTTTAAATCATTCGTAACGCCAATATAATAACTTTTATCTGAACATTGAGCAATATAAACATAATAATATTTCATACACTGGCATAATTTCCTGTCACCCTTCGAGAGCCTCAGGGTGACAAAGGGAGCGACTTTCTTCACGCGAGGATTCTGTCACGCCGAGGATGCTTGTCATGGTGAGGCTCTCGAACCATGACAAAGGGGGCGAACCTTGTCTTACTCACCGCATTTTATTGCTTTATTTTATTACTTTATCTTTATTTTTTTTAATTCCTTCAACCGCGGAGCGATTACTTCAATGTTATATTTCGTCTTCACCAATTTTTCGTAATATTCAATCGCTTTCGGATAGTTTTGCATCATTTCATCGTAATAAACCGCCAATTTCGCCATCAGCGCTAATTTCATTTCCGGATATTCTTCGATGCCTTTCAATAAAATTTTTTCAAAGCCAGGCCTTTTATCTTTCAAATGAAATTGATAAATACTGCCCAGTTCTTCGTATGAATTATACCATTTTGGCGAAATAGTTAAAATTTTCAAATGCAATTCTTCCGCCTTTTCGTATTTTCCCTGATTATAATAAATGCCCGCCAAATTATTCCAAATCAAAAGGTCGTTCGGCTTTTCTTTTCCTAAACGTTCATAAAGTTCGATCGCGCCGGCAAAATCGAGCAAATCCTGTTTCAGCCGCGCCAGCGCGAAACGCAAATAATAATCATTCGAATCTTTTTTGAGCCTCATGACGATTTCCTCATATTGTTTTTTCTGCATCTCGTTCATCTGGAGCGTGGTGTTGATTTTCAATAAATCCGTTACGTCCGGCGTTTTCTTATCAGACCAAAAAACAAGGGCCTCCGCCACGACAGCGATAACAATAACAACGCTAATGATAATAAAAATTATTTTTCTATTCATAATGTAAAAGGAGTTCGACGTCTTCGTCATTGCGAGGAGTTACACGACGAAGCAATCTCGAGTCTATAAGCCATGGGATTCCTCGCAATGACTTATACGCACCCTCCTCTTCTTTCATAAAACGTTAATCTTAAATATATCATAACAAAAATTTTTCATAAAAAAAAGCCCTCCCCTTCGCATAAAGCTACGGGGAGGACTTTGTCCTAAACTAGCATTAAACCTTAGTAGTACAGAGTGCCGCCAGAGATCGGCAGGTTCTTGGTTGTTGACAAGTCAACATTGGTACCAGAACTGTCTTCATAAATAAGACCATTGTTGGTATTCGTGCCGTCGCCAACCGTGAACTGCAAGGTGGTATTGGCTGTCGTGCACCCGCCGGTATCGCCGACCAACTTGATCGTCGCGGTTGTGCCCGCGCCAATGCTAAGAGCAGTGTCCAAGCCGCCATCTGCCACGGTCTTTTCCACGTTCAAATGCGCTGTGCCCGCGGTCCATGTTTTATAAGTAACCGTGCCATCGCCGCTCTTGATGTAAGCCGCGCCGGTTCCAGTTACTGTGCAGGTGCCGCTCTTCAACATGTCAATACCTAACAAGCTGATTTCGTCGCCCGTGGCCGTGAGATCTAACCTCAAGACCTCCGAGTTAGTGCCAGCTGTCGCGGTGCCGCTCGGTGAAGACGAGCTCTTGCTCACAACCAAAATGCCTTTGTGGAAAGTAAATCCATTGCCAGCATAGACAATGCCGCCCGCCGCGCCAGTGCTGTTGATATTCGACACTGTGCCGCCGGAAGAACTGCCTTTAGCTGTCATTGTGTACGCGCCCGCCGCTCCAGAAGCAGCAGTTGAATCAATTCTCATGGTCGTGCTGGAAACCGTAGTAGTAACCTGCGCCTTGGCGTTAATATCCGCCTTAATGGTCAGATACGAGGTCTTATCATTAGTCACTACCATTGTTCCTGACGCCAAATTAATGGATTTTTCCGTGCCGGTAAATATGTAACCAGCTGAATCGCCAATCTGTTTGCCGTCAAAATACAATTTCACGTTCGCCAAAATGTTGGAAATATCAGCGCTGGTTTCGAGTTGCAAGACCGTGATATCAACGCTTTCATAACTCGACGCTAACTTATACTTGGCGATGTCATTGTTCGTTGAACCAGAGACTAATTGAGCGGCTGCCGGCATATCGCCTGCTTTGTTAACCGCCAAAAGTCCCGCGGTGGTCAGAGTCGCGCCCGTGCTAGCAATCGCGGTCGTTGTTCCGCTGTTAATATCAGCGGCGGCGAGCGACGCGTTTGAGCTTATGCCCACGCCAGTAAGATCAACGGTTGGGTTGTAAACGCCAAAATAATACGTTAACGAAGAGCCCTTAATATCAGCGACGATATTGATGACCGCGTTTTCACCTTTGGCAATTGTTAAATTGTCAATGCCGGTAAAGCTGACATAATCAGCCGTGCCGTCGGTGAAATTCTGGGTTACGCCGTATTGCGTTGAAGTATTATTGGCATTCACCAATTTGATATTCGTGATATCAGAATTGGCTGAAGAAACAGTGCTCAAAGTTGCCGCGTCATCGCTGGTAATCTTGATGCTCGTAATCTTCACGTTTTCCGTGGCGCCGGCAGTTAAAATCAATTTGCCGAGCGTTACGCCGGACGAGTTAATGACATAGCTCGTGGCTAACGGTGACGTGCTCATGGCCGCGGTTATCGTCGGGCCGCCGACAGTCATGGTGCTGCCAGTCGCTGTCCCGGTTTCAGAAGTGCCAATGTCTGCTGACGAATAGACGCCAGTTGAGGTAATATCAGTATTGGCTGTATCCATGTCAATATGGGCATAGCTGGAGGTTGTTCCGCTCGGAACATCGCCATAAACCTTAATCTTTTTATTGCTGTCTTTTGGCACAACCAAAGAGAAACTGAATGAATACTCGCCCGAGCTCGGGTTGGCAACCGTTGTACCGATCGGCTTATTGTCTTCACTCATCAAATAGACATTGGACAAATCGCCTGTCTCAACCGCGTCGCCAGTGCCGGCTGTTTCATAACCAGTCAAGACCAAAGTGGTAACTTCAATATCTTCACCAGTCGCGTATAAATTAACGGTGGTGAAATGATAAGCGGTCTTGCCCTTGGCTACTGTGTCAGCAGTCGGAGAATCAGCGGCTTTAGACACAGTCAAAGTGCCCTTTGCGCCAACCGTGAATGTCTGCGCGTTGCCAGTGGCCACGCCAGACAATGTCACGCCGCTCGTAACATATTCGCCTGATTCAATGCCTTTAATCCTTGACTCGGTGTTTGTCGCCGTGCCGTTCGCGCCTACATAAACATGAACGCCGGATTCATTGCCGCCAGCAGAAGTGGAAACATCTGCTTTGACAACGATCGTGCCGTTTAATGATTTCGCGACATCAATCAAGCCATTGGTCGTGTCTTCAAAAGTGACATTCATGCCCGAAGTACTGCCAGTAACGCCGATCGCGACTTCTTTGCCGCCATCAATTTTATACAAAGACCAATTGGCGAAATCCGTGCTCGCGACATTGGTGCCAGCGAGAATCACGCGCAGTTTGGTTAAGCGAACGCCTTCATTGGCGCCAGCGGTAATCTTGTATGCCGCCATCTTATTATTAGCAACACCGACGACTAAGCCAGTGCCGGTAGTCGGCGCGTAAGCCGCGTCCTGCGCTAAAGTGGCAGAACCCTGGGCAATCGTGTTCGTCTTCGCTGATTGAGCGACAAACGAGGTGTGGGCGCTATAAGTGATCAACGCTTCGCCCGCCGAGCTGTCTCCGCGCGCGGCAATATCTTTGCTGTCCGCTACCTGGAAACGAACGGTCTTGGAAGTGGTAATGCCGGCTAAAATATCGCCGTACACGCAAAGTTTCTTTACTTTGCTCTTGTCAATGAAATACGGTTTTGCCGATAAATCAAAAATGACTGTGCCGTTTGTTTTCATGGCCGCGACTTCAGAACCAGAAATTACGTCTGAACCGACTTTGATCTTGAAATTCAAGGCCTCGGTCGTGGCCGCGCTGCCAATGTTCGTCACCATGATTGAATCAACATAAAAACCTTCAGCTGAACTAGTGGTGAAATTCCAACAGCCAAGTTCTTGGTCAGTCGCGCCGGAAATGACGTTAACGGACGAGCTTGAGCTCACCGCGTCAACATCCAAATATCCAATCGTTAAATTGGAAAATTTCATCGCGTTGCCGGCAATCGGCAAACCAGAGACCGTGCCGTCGGCAGTAACGCTGACTAATTCAAGATAGTCATTGGTGCCGCTCGGCGCGCTGTTGATATTCGCTTTCACGGAAAGAATTTCCGCGGTTTCAACTGTCCAAGCTAAATTCTTGAAAGTGACTTTATGGGTATTGACGTTGAAGGATTGGTCAGTGCCAACCTGCACGCCTTTGTTGTACAAGCGGACAGTATCAATATCAGCGTCATAGCCCAAACCCTTTCTCTGCAAAACAATCTCGCTCACTTTGGCTTTTCCGCCCGTGGCTTTAAAGTCAAATTTCGCGAATAACGCGTTTTGCACGCCTTTTGACACATAGTCAGCCGCAGGAGTATCAGCGCTCAAAGAAACAGCCAATGCTCCAGCCGTGGTAGTGGTAGCAGTAGTGCCCGCGCCGCCGCCCTGCGAAACATCCACATACGAATCAACCGCCGCCGCGATTTCCGTGCCAGCGGCCATTGAAATGGTAGAGGCGCCAGTTACCACATAATCCCAATTCCATTTGTTGGCATTGAAAGCGGTCTCATCCTTGACTTTGCTCTTGGTGCCGTCGGCATTGACGTAGTAAGCGTCCGCGCCGTATTTCACCATCTGTCCTTCTGGATAAGACGTGCCGTCCAATGTTTTTCCAGTATCAGAATAATTTGTCCAGAAACCATCTGGAACATCAATCACCATCTTGCTCCAATTCGCTCCGTAAAGAGCTTTGGCCGCCGCCTCGTCCTTCAAATGGGACAATTTCCCTTTCGGGCTGACAGCGAACACTTTTGGAACCGTGGTAATTTTCACTAACTTGGTGCCAGGGCGAACAACGACATTGCCGGCTAAGGTAATGTCCGCCAATTCCGAGTCCATTAGGGGTTTCACGCCCTTGAAATCCTTGTACCAAGTTTTGTAGGTGGATTCTGTCGGGAAGGTGTAGCGTTTGCCGTCAGCCGCGTAATAATATACCGCCGAACCGCTCGCCTTGATCAAGTCGCCCGCCGCGATACTCACCGCAGAAGCGACTGGAACAAAAGCCGCCAACCCGAGCGTCCACAAAACTGTTGTGAAAACAACAGTCAGGGTTAAAAATTTCTTCATAATTTAATTAAACCTTTTCAATAAACTGATGATTAAAATGATTTCAATGAAATCAGCCAAGCATCAGTTTATTATTATCTTTAATATACAGCTTCCGTCCTCGCGGACTCGACCTTTTAGGCCGCTGCAACCCAAAGAAAAAACTTTAGGATTTTTTATAATACGGATTACGGATTATGTACGGATATACGGATTACGGATTGATATACGGAAAAATTAAAACCCAAAAATCGAAATGTGCGAACTACGAACGCATACGAAAATACGAACGAAAAGCTATAAAGCTGTAAAGCTTTACGGCCATAAAGCTCTAAAACTCTACAACCTACTCACTACCACCTATAACCTACAACCTGTTACGTAATTTATTTTTTATCTTTTATTTTTTATTTTCTAAGACCTTATTTATCGTCTCGACTCCCTGCCTGACTTCCTCATTAATTTCCGCGCCTTGCTTTATCATTTCAATCGCTGAACTTAAGTCGCCGTTATTTAATAATATCTTCGCCTCTGAAAGTTTTTGACCGGCCGCTCCTGGCTTTGTTTTGAGCTTTTGCAATTTGTCTGACAAATCCTGATTCTTTTCCGCGGACGAACCGCCAGTGTCCGTGCCGATCCCCTCCTTACCAAGGAGGGCGTTAGGGGGAGGTAATTTCGTTTCCCCGCCCGCTATATTTTCAACTGTCTTGCTGACTTCTTTCATTTCCTCCGCCGACGCGTTCACCTGCTGCTGGACTTTATTTATTTTATTATCAATTTTATCAATTGTTTGTTTTATCTCTTCTTTCGACAACTCGGCTTCGCCTGCTTCATGCTTTTCCACGATGACCGACATGGCTTTGACGCTAGCCGCGTCCGCCGCCTGAACCGCCGTTTCTAAACTTTTGGCGATTTCTTTATCCGTCGTCTCTGTTTTTTTCTGCGCGATTTTTTCGCTCAAAGCAGCGGCCATATTATCAACTTTTTTCGCCGCCTCAATTGTCTTCTGCGCCTTTTTCGGCTCCTCTTTTGCTTTATCCAATGTCTTTTGCGCTTCGCCCATTTCTTCTTTTAAACCATTAACCGCCATATCAATCTTCGCTTGTTTTTTTTCTGGCTGATTTTGACCGTGCGCGAGCGTCTCTATTTCTTTCACTCTTTCTTCCGCGAACTGCACGTGCAGAATCGCTTTTTTCTCTTGCTTCATGGTCAAACTGACCTGCATTTTTTCAGAACTGCGCTTTACCGAGTAAAGAAAATCGCCCGGCAAACTTTTGCGCGACGCGTTCACGCCCAGCAGGCCCGAGGAGAAAACGAACAGGATAACCATTGTCAGCACGCCCACCGGCCGCGCGACGAAACGCATGAATCCGCCCGGCAAAAGCGACTTGGTTAGAAACCAAGAATTAACTAAAAAGGACTGCGGCTTGGCCACGTTTTGTTTTGTTATCTGCGACAACAGAACTTCGCGCTGGCTTTCCACCCAGTCCCTTCTCGGTTTGATATTTTTTAACTCTTTTAATTGTTCGATGATGTTGTTCATAGTCATTGCGAGGAGCCCCGACGTACGTCGGGGCGACGAAGCAATCCGCCCTATTCCTCTCCCGCAATCTCTTTCAATGCTTTGAGCGCTCGGTGTAAAAGCACCCGCACCGCGCCCTTTTTCTTTTCCATGATTTCCGCGATTTCAGCGATGGAAAATTCCTCAATGTATTTTAAAGTGATTACTTCCTGATAAATGTCTTTTAATTTTTTTAAATGATTCCGCACGTTTTCGATTTCCAATTGCGTGTCCGCTTCTTTTTCAAGGTCGCGTTTATCGGCGATCTGTTCAAATAATTCTTCATCAGTAATGTTTACGATTGTTCGTCCTTTTGAACGATAATGATCAATAACCGCGTTTCTCGCTACCCGATACAAAAGCGCGTTGAAATTTCCGATTTTTTCCGTTGTCCGGTTGATGTATTCCCATGTTTTCAAAAAAACCTCTGACGTCAAATCCTCGGCGATTTCCGAAGAAGACACTTTGAAAAAAATAAATCGGAAAATCCTTTCAACGTAATAATCATAAAGCATTCCGTACGCTTCGGCGTCCTTGTTCTGCTTAACCTTGAAAATCAGGAATTTTTCTTTTAATGATGCTCTTTTCATTTAATTAGACGTTATTAGACGAAATCTGTTACAAAATATAATGTCCTCATCGTAAAGACAAGACAATACGCTGGTCCCACAATAATGTCTGCATTCCGTAGGGACAGGGCACTGCCCTGTCCCTACCGCACGAAAATTTGGTAAATTTAGGTTAATTTATTCAATAACAATCATAGCAAAAGAAAAAGCGAATGTAAATAAAAAACCTGTGGATTTGATTAAAATTACGCAAAAAGAACACGAAACGCGCAATACACTCTCCCGTCATTGCGAGCAAAAAGAACACGAAACGCGCAATACACTCTCCCGTCATTGCGAGGAGCGCAGCGCCCCCGTCATTGCGAGGAGTTATACGACGAAGCAATCTCGATACTATAAACGCTGGGATTGCTTCGTCGCCGCGCTCCTCGCAATGACGAAAGACGAGATATTGCCTTTTTATTTAACTTCCTATATCATTAAAATAGCTGTTTGCATACACTAGTGTATGCAAACAAACGACTTATCCACATAAAATGGACGCTCAACCAAACCCAATTAGAGTTTCAATTTCAGAAGCAGCACGGCTTTTTGGCGTTGATACATTTACGATTCGACGGGCGATAAAGCGCGAAGAACTGCGCTACATCGTGGTTCAAGGAAGATACAAAATCAATTTTGACAGTTTAATCGAATGGGCGCGAAACCGTTCGACTGTTAAAAATAAAATGAATCAAAAGGGAATCGGGCAGTTTGTTGAAAAATGGAAGATAAATTATTAGGTGGTAGGTTATAGGTTGTAGTGAGTAGCGGATAGTTAAAATTAACCAAGTCAGACAGAATCGAGCAATTAATTGCTATAAGGCCATAACCCAATAAGCTAACAGGCTACAATTTAAAAAGCAAAAAAGAGACCGTCCTTTGTCTCTCCTTAAATTTTTAGCTGGTTAGCTGATTAACTCTTTAGCAATTAACTGCTCGTTTAAATTAGCTAATAATCTACAACCTACCACCTACTCACTACCCCCTTATATCCAAACCCTCTTTTTCTGATATAAACATTCTGTCTCTCCTTCAACGAGTAAATCTCGATAGACGCGCTCGACGGATTCAACGATATCTTTCCAGTTATAATTTTTAATCACGTATTTGCGCGCGCCAACGCCAACCTGTTTCAATAATTTCGGCGAACGGAGCAAGTGCTCCAATTTTTGTTTTAAATCTTTAACATTTCCGCTGTGGAAAGAAAAACCATGGCCGCCAGCGATGGCTTCCATATTTTCCGGAATATCGGAGACCAAAATCGGCAAGCCGAAACTCATTCCTTCCAAAATCACGATGGGCAAGCCCTCGCTTTCCGATGGATGAATCATCAAGTGCGCGTTCGAATACAATTCGCGCCAAAGCCGCGTCCCGCCGCGAACCATGCTGGTAAAAATTATATTGGGATTTGAAGCGGCCAAGCCCTTTATTTTTTTAACATAAGCGTCCGTGAACGCGGAATCGCCGACAATCACTAATTTCTTGTCTGTTTTAATTTGATTAAACGCTTCGATCAAATAATGCGCGCCTTTGTGTTTGACCAAACGAGAAACAAACAACAAATAGCTGTCTTTCGTTAAGCTGAATTTCTTTTTAATTTCTTTCGCCGGCATTGCTGGCAGAAGGTCAATGCCATTAGGAATATAAATGGTTTTCGCGCCATATTTGTCCGCGCAATACATTTGCAATGTTTTGGAAACAGTAATTGTGTCATGGCCAAACTTGACAGCCGCGATCTCGCCAAAGCGCAAAGCCAGCCGCGCCAAGGCGCCCCATTTCTGATGCTGGCGATCAATGCAATGAAAAGTAATTACCACTTTTGTCCGCGGTTTGAACAAGTGGGGAATCCAAGCCAGTAGAGACGGACCGACGCCGTGGTAATGGACAATGTCATAATCTTTTTTTAAGACGTCAAGCGACGCTAAAAATGTATGGGTAATCGCGTCCAAATGCTTTGTCCTAATTGACGGTAAACTAATCAAGTGCACGCCTTTGTGCGTTTTCATTTTCGCGTGAGTGTACCACGGCCGCGTATAGACATAGACCTGATGACCCTTGCGCGCCAGGCCAATCGCCAGCCGCTCGACGTGTTTTTCCACCCCGCCGAATTTCATTGGTATGCCTTTTTGTCCGATAAAAGCGATTTTCATATATGTACGAACTACGAACCAGTACGAAAATACGAACAAATTATTTATGGACATCACATTATGAAAACGCACTAAGAAATAAGAAAAAATCGATGAGCTGCGAAGTTTTGGAGCGTGAAAAAATTTGAGTCGTAGCCGTCGCTACGATGAAAATTTTTTCCGCGAAAAACAAGCGGATCGCGATTTTTGCTATTTATGGAGTGCGTTTTCATAATGTGCTGTCCATAGGTTTATTAACCATTAAATCATATCATATTTTCATTTTTTTGTCAATTTTTATACTGTTGCAAATAAAAGGCCTTTTTGTTATAATTAAATCAATTATAAAATCATACCACACTTCGCTTTCGCAACGCAATCTCGCATCAAGGGTGAAATATTTTCGTATAGATACGAATTGGACAAAATAAATTTTAATTTTTCTTTTATGGATTTCAAAGAGCTACAAAAAAAAGTCGTAGAAAATGCTATCAACTACGGCAAAAAATACAGCGTAAAAATCGATGAGGATTTTGCCTTGTTGAAATTATACGAGGAAGTCGGCGAACTTGCTCAAGCGGTTTTAATCCACAGAAAAAAAAGCCGCCCAGAAAAACATGTTTCCGAGGAAATTTCAAAAAAAGAAGTGGCAAAAGAGTTAGCTGATGTCGTTGGCATGGCCATAGTTAATGCGTATTTACTCGGCATTGATTTAGAAAAGGCCATCGATAAAAAGTGGATTGACAAAGAAAAATAAAATTTACATCGCACAACAGCGAATATCTGGTTTCGCTTCGCTTCACCCAAATTGTTACGCAACTTCAGATATACCGAAATTTTGAAAATAATCGAAGTTTTATAAATATGAAAAATAATGTCAGTCAGGGCTTATACTGGACGCCGAGAATTTTATCAATAATTTTTATATTATTTTTAGCCATGTTTTCATTAGATATTTTCGAAGGAAACTATGGATTCTGGGGAACGATTTTAGGATTATTCATGCATAATATTCCCGCTCTTATACTGTTGATTATTTTATTAATTTCTTGGAAACGAGAAATCGTCGGCGGGGTAGGATTTATTCTTGCTGGACTAACTTACATCGCCACGCTGACGAGAAATCCGTTTGAATGGTCTGTGTTATTCTGGGCCATGCAAATTTCCGGAGTCGCTTTTTTAATCGGCATATTGTTTCTTGTGGGTTGGCACAAAAAAAGCCGCGGATAATTATAAATAATAAAATTTAAATCGCGTCCGATAACAAAAATTTTTCGTTCATGATACGATATGAAAAACGATATTCTCCTAAAAATTTGTCGGCAATGTAAAGCGGCTTGCTGCCGGCTGGGCGGCAGTGATGTTACCAAATCAGAGATGAACAAAATCTTGAACAACGGCCAGCCAAATTATTTTATCAAAATAGGGAGTAATCACTATGAAATGAAAAGCAGAAAAGGCGTTTGCCCGTATTTAACAAAGGACTATTCTTGCTCAATTCATAAAGTCAGACCATTAATGTGCCGCTGCTGGCCTGTGGACGCGGAAATCGAGGATAATAAAAAATGTTTTTATATCAATATCTGCCCGATAACCCATCTGTTTTCAGACGCTGATATTATTAAGTTAAAGAAAAAATTAAGTAAAGTACCTGATGCGATATTAACTTGCAGCATTAGTAATTCCATCTTATCTAAAAACGATATTAAATTGATTGAAGAAAGGTACGAAAAATTCAAAACCAAATCCTTAGTATAGATAAAATTAATTTAACTAAAAAAGAAGAGAATTTGCGAATCCTCTTCTTTTGTTTTTAACAATAATGCAAAAATGACTAACAGCAGTCGCATTCGTTTCCGTTGAAACATACAAAATAATAATATGTCGGGCAACACATCATATTATAAGGCGCGTGGCACTTTTCCGACGCTTCAACGCAATTTGGCAGTTTTTCATTGCACCAAACCGCGGCGTTCGTGTCTTCGATGTCGCAACAGGTGCTAGTGGACGGAATGCAGGCGTTGCGGCAGCACTTCTGGTCCGCGTCGCACCACAAACCATTTTCGCATTTACGACGGCAGAGATTGTTTGCAAAATCGCATTCAAACTTACCACTGCAACTGCCGCACTCGCCACCGCAACCGTCTGAACCGCATTCCTTATCTTCGCAATTTGGCACACACTCTGCCTTGCATTTTCCATTATCGCAATAGCTGCCCTCCGGACAATTGTATTCGAACAGACAAATGTTTTTTTCGCACGAATCAGCAGTGCAACCATTGTCGTCATCGCATTTCCTAATCTGCCATACCGCGACGCCGGCATTGACAACGCACTCACGAATTTCGTTCTGGCTGTCTTTTACGCACTCGCCCGCGCCGATGTTCGGACAGGTATCTGGAATTTCGCCCTGCGGATAGGCAACCTCTAACGACAAACAAGTGTTATATTGATATTTTTCGTCCCAACCGCAAGTGGCGTTAATCTCGCCACAATCAACTTCATCTAATACGCTGTCAGCGCAATATTTTAAAACCGTCCCTTGACATTTGCCGACAAAATCAATTTCACCGCAGGATTGTTCTTCTGCCACTGCTGTATCCGGATAAGAATATGTGGTTGTGATTTCGCCTTCCTCCCATTCACAGCTGACAAAACTAAATGTAAAGAACAAAACAACGCATGCTTTCATGATAAACCTCCTTCCTCATCATCCGAAAATAAAGGTTCCTCGGAGCAGAGCTCCGAGGTATTTGTCGGAACTCGCTTCGTTTATTATATTTCATAGCAAAGCTACGCGGTATTGAACCTGTATTATCTGCGCTCGCTCGGAAATGATCCCGCCAAAGCGGGACATTTCACTCACTCGCTTGATAATAAATTACTTTCGGATAACGATGAAAAAATATTGGGGAGCGGATTGAACGCGGTCAATCCGCTCCATCGTGTTTAGTACCACCCGCCAAAGTTCCAAGGGCACATGCCGTCGTCAGGCGTAGTGACGTTTTCGCAGTTCGAAAAATCGTCCGCCTCGACCCAGCCAGCGCCGCAACTCGGCAAGCAGTGAACCATCCCGACCATGCTGGTATGCGCGCAACAGCCATCAGCGCAGTACGCGTTGCCTGGGTTCAACTCATGGCTATTGTAAATGCACCATGAATTGCGCAGACCCACATGCGCTACGCAGTCAGCGATAACCGCCAGACACTGTGAGAGCTGCTTTAGCTCTTCAATCGCGCCTTGAGCGCCCTCTTCCACCGTGCCCATCACTGTAGCCACTGTCTCTGAATCCGCCACCGCAGAAGCAGAAACATTGCCCAGGTCCGGAATGTAGACAGAAGCGCTGACACCGCTGCTGCCAGCAGGAATGCCGCCAGCCGGCGCGCCTTCAGAAACATCGTCTGCCTTGCCTGCCTCGAGAGCAAAGGTTTTCGTGCCAATCAGCGCCAAAGACACATCGTTTTCTATCAGACAATTATAGGTCTTCTTGAGTTCTGTCTTGATAATCGGACCAGCATTGCCTTCCATCAAAGCAAGCGCGCCGTCCACCTGGGTGTCTGTCAGCGTCCGGTGAAGAGAAACGAACACGCTCTTCTTTGTCGCAATCGGCACTTCGCCGATCTTACCTTCGCGGCACTTCTGCATCACCAGCCGCGTGTCTAGCGCCTTGGCCTTCATATAGGACTGCATGGCACCAAGGCCTTTTTCGTCCTCGCCAGCGACGTCGCAACCAAGGAACATTCCCAGCACCATCAGCACTGCCAACGCCTTTCTCATTTTGCACCTCCTTTGGGTTTACCCAAGAATGGCGTTTATCAAAGTTCTTCGGACATTCCGAACGAACTTTGTTGTGAAGAACCACTTACATTATCGCGCGCTGGAATGGGAAAAATAGAGACCTTTTTGACGCGATTGAAAAATCTTCCATTTCTTAAAATTACAAGTTACGTCCTTCGAAGCTCGTCCCGCCTCTAGCGGAAATCTAGAATATGGAAATTACAATGTTGACAATCCTTCTCTAACAAACTTCTATTTTCTATTTTCTACTTTCTATTTTCTATTACGGATTACGGACAAAAATAAGACAGCGACTCGTGAAATCGCTGTTTGTGTATTTAGACGAAAAATCCAGATGAAGTAAGAACGCCCAACCACTCATTATGGTCAGACTGATCGCCGTAAAGCGATTCTGTCCGCGGCTGTCGTTCATCAACGTTTTTTTCAGTCCCGCGTTCGTCAACTTGGATCGGACGAACTGGTTTTTCTTCACGCACTGCTACCTTGGTATTCATCTTAACCCTCCTTGTGGCGGTGCATTGACGCGCTAGAACTCATCTAGAACAAAAGAACCACTATCATTGTCTCATCTATAATCCTGAAAAATAGAGACCAAAATGAAACGCGCCGTCTCTATCTACAAGATACGGCGCGTTTTGTGTTATTTTCAATAAATCTCGACAAAAAACTCATAACGATTTTTTGTCTACGCAAATTATTTTTTCCCAATCAATCCAATCTTATGCCCATTCGAGTCAAAAGTCAGCGAATAGTTCGTGCCCAGTCCGCCGGAGATGACCAAATTCAATTTTTTGCCCGTGTATTTCTTGAACGCGGCGACAAGCGGCCGCGCGATTTTCGATTCCATTTGATTGCGATCCTGATAAGATGAAATATCAAGCTCGCGCGCGGAAAGTTGAACGCGCTGTTTTTCGAAAAATTTATTTAACGTTTCTAACGTCGCTTTCGTGGAATGAATATCTGACGACGAAAGCAAGTTGCCTTTAATGTAAATTTTCTTCTCGTCCAAGTCGCCGAGCAAATCAAACCCTGCGATTCTTTTTTGATATTCTTCAAAAGAAATCAACGAACTGGCGACCGCGCCGTCCGCGTTAATTTCGCGAAGCACGTACGTCTGCGGAGAAATGAACGGGGAATAAAGATTTTCCGACATCATCTGCTCGATTCTCATGCCTTCGTTTTCCTCGCCATCGCACCAAGAAGCATATTCGCAGTAAAGCGGCTGGCCGATTAAACGTTGAACTTCGTCCTGCGCTTTTTCAATTGTTTTTCTCACGCTCTGATACGGGCCAACGACTAAAATGTCGCCGAGAATTCCTTCGGCAATCAATTTCGCGCCCACGCCGAGTTCATTCACTTCCTTCCCCATTCGCGTCAAAATTGAACAGATATTATCCACGCGGGGACTGACTTGCCCCAGCACTTTGGCGAATGTTTCGCACAAATTGATTGCTTTAAAAAACTCCAAAATCCTGTCCGTCACATAGCCGATTCGGTACAATTCATAAAAACGCTTGATGAATTCCGACGATAAAACAACCGATGATTCGCGATATTTTTTAAATAAAATTATGCCCGGCGATTCTTTCTCGGAATATGACGGCTCCAAAAAATACGGCCGCGCTCTAAAACTTTTTGGCACGGTTTTCTCGAACGTTTTTCGGATAAATTTCGCTAAGCCGGACAAACGTTCGTCATATTTAATCTGCGCCTGATAAATATGGCTCAACGGGCATTCGCCGCCGCTGTAAACTATGGCGTATTCCAAAACCCAACTCGGCTGTTCAGGCAATGAAAATAATTCTTCCAATCTAACCGCGCGCCATTTTAGCTGTTCGGCAAAGTTGTAATAAGAACCCGGGTCGTCCAATCCCAAATCCTGATACTGGTCAAAATAGCCAGGGTCTTTTTCATGATAAAAAATCATCGGGTAATGGCTGTCAATCAGCGAATTTAATATCGCGTAACCGTCGTCAAATGTCCCTAACGCGTAAGACGCCGCTTTCCAGGTGAGCCGCACCAATTCATTAAATTTTTCATCTTCAATCAATCTTTCCGTCGCCATTGTTTTCCAATTAGCGATTTCTTCTTTCTCGCATATTTTATACCATAAAAAAAGAGCGGCGCTGACAGCCGAGCACACTGCTTGAGTGGAATGCCAGCCGCGCGCCACCGGACCCTCCTCCAAAATTTCAATTTCAACGGCTTCTTTAATGCCGCGCTTCCGCAAAAAATCCTCGTAGATTTTCGCCACCTTTTCGCTGTAATAAGTAATTGACTCTTTCTCTTTAAACGAATCATCTTCCGGAAAATACATTTTTTGCGACACAAATTTTACCAATCGGCCATTGCCGCTTTCTTTTTTCCGGATGCCGACATAATGCCGGCCAGGCAATTTTCCCGAGACCCCCAGTCCGCCGTAGCCGACCGAATAAATCGGCGACCAAAGCAAAACCGAGGGCGTGGAAATCACCAGCGGATTGCGCGAAAAAAACTCACGATAAATCTGTTCGTGATTTTTTTGCAATGTTTTTGAATTGAGATGATGGTGATAGAACATATGGACATCACATTATGATGAAAACGCACTAAGAAATAAGAAAAAAAAACGCACTAAGAAATAAGAAAAAATCGATGAGCGGCGAAGTTTTGGAGCGTGAAAAAATTTGAGTCGTAGCCATAGCTACGATGAAAATTTTTTCCGCGAAAAACAAGCGGATCGCGATTTTTACTATTTATGGAGTGCGTTTTCATAATGTGATGTCCATATGGCTTGGCGCCGGCCGTTGACAGTTTATATTTTAAATTCTGCCAATAAATTTCGGCCAGCGCCATCATCCGCTATTCATTATCTTATTAATAATTCCTGAAAAATAGAGACGCGAAAGACAACCTTTCCTCTATTTATACCATCCCAAAATTTTAGCCGCTTGTCAACACGAATAAAGCGAAATAAAGCGAAAGTATTGACAAAAAAAATTACTTCTATTAATATATGAATGTAATCAAAAATAGAAAACTTGGCTCATGGAATCGGGGACGTAGCTCAGCCCGGTAGAGCGAGTGATTCATAATCACTAGGTCGGGGGTTCAAATCTCCTCGTCCCCACAAAAAGAGTCCTAAAACGGACTCTTTTTCTTGCGAAAAAGAAAACCCATCTGAAATTACAGATGGGTTGTTTGAATCATTCAATTTCTTTTAACGCATTAAAGATATCAGCGATCAAGTCATCAGAATTTTCAAGTCCTATGGAGAGTCTGACCATGGCGTTTGTTATGCCGCAGAGATCAAGATCTTCTTCGGTCATATCGCTATGAGTCATGGTGCGAGGATGTTCAATAAGCGACTCGGTACCGCCGAGCGAAACAGCCAAATGGCAAATTTCCACCGCGTCCAGAAACTTGTAAGCCGCTTCCATCGTGCCAGCCTTTAGGTCGAAAGTAATCATGGCGCCCGGTCCGAGACATTGTTTCCTGTAAATCTCATATGCTTTTCCGTCTTGACGACGCAAAAGACCGGGAAAATAGACTTTCGAAACCGCAGGATGAACCTTCAGAGCTTGCGCGACTTTAGCCGCGACTTCAGCTTGCCGCTCCATGCGCATCCACAACGTTTCGACTGACCTTGTCAGCAACCAAGCGGTATCTGAAGAAATGGTACCTCCAAGTATAGTGCGGAAATCTTTAATCGTCATCATTTGCGCTTTATCGCGGGTGAGCGCGAAACCAGCGATTAAATCGCTGTGCCCTCCGATGTATTTAGTGGCTGAATACACCACAATGTCAGCGCCGCATTCAAATGGTTGCTGAAAAACTGGGCCGAGAAAAGTATTGTCAACGACAACAATAACTTTTTCGCCAGAATGTTTCTTCGCTAAATCAGCGACCGCCCTGATGTCAGTTAATTTCATCGTAGGATTAGCCGGCGTCTCCAAGAAGACCATACTAAATGGCCCTTCCTTCTTCAGCGTATCTTCGAATAACTCCAAATCGCTTGAATCAACCGGAACAGTTTTTACGTCAAATCGTTCGGGACAGATATGTTTTAAAAAGAAATACGTGCCTCCGTACACTGGATTTCCGTAAAGAATTTTGCCGCCGCGCGGAACAAGCGCCAAGATCGTTGTCGTTATCGCATTCATCCCCGAAGGAAAAGCAGCCGCAAAATTACTCCCCGCTTCAGCGGCGACGATTTTGTCTTCAACAATTTCTGTGTTTGGATTATTCAGCCGCGAATACACTAACCCTGGATCTACTCCATCATCGCCCGGCAGATGATAAGCGCGGTCGAAGAACAACTTGCCTTCCGCGGCAGAAGCAAATTCAAAGGTAGACGTCCTGAACAGCGGGACTTTGGCAGAGCGTTCTGAAAAGCGAGCGCTGTATCCAGCTAAAGAAAGCGCGGTTGAAGGATGAAGATGACGCAATGGATCTTTGAATGCCCGTTCTCGTTTACTCATGGCTTCACTCCTTATCATAGTTTAGAGGCGGAGTTTCGTTCTTAAAAGCGAAACTCCGCCTCATTGGTTGACTAGAATGAAACCGGCGTTTCCCACGGGAAACGCGAATCGCCATAGTGTCCGAAACGAGCCGTGTCTTCGTAGCGCCAATCTTTGTTCGAATCGATCAGTCCCAAGCGCTCGATGATGGCTTTCGGACGAAAATCGAATTTGTCCAGAACATTAGCTTCGAGCTTGCGAGCTTCATCATCAGGCAGACTTGTCTGAACTGATACGTAAGTCGGCTTGGCAACGCCAATGGCATATCCGACTTTGACAATGGCTTCGCGCGCATATCCGCCAGCCACAATCGACTTGGCAATGAATCTGCAGAAGTAAGCGGCCGAACGATCGACTTTAGTAGGATCCTTCCCTGAGTAGCAACCACCACCTATCTCAACGTTCGGGCCGAAATTATCCACCATCAGTTTCCGTCCAGTAGTACCGGCGTCAGCGTCGAAACCTCCCTGGACAAATCGGCCGGTGCCATTGATGACAACGCAAGGATCTTCACCGGCAGCTACCATGTCAACATTTCCGAGATCTGGTACAACAGGCCGAACGATGCGATTGAAAAGTTCTATCCTAATTTGCGCCAATTCAGCTTTCTCCTCTGGAGTATCGGGAGAAAATTTGAGTGCGTGGTGAGCTGCGAGAGTCACATGGGTAATCTTGCCATCAACGATTGTGACTTGACTCTTCCCATCGGGTCTAAGCCATGGCAAAGTGCCATCAACACGAAGATCGTGCATCATGAGGCAAAGACGCTTCGCAATGCTCCAGGTCAAAGGCATGAATTCAGGCGTATCATTCACCGCGTATCCGACCATTATACCCTGATCGCCAGCGCCTTGCTCAGCATGGCCTTTGCCAACTGCTTTTTCGTCATCTACGCCCTGGGCGATATTTTTTGCTTGCTTAACCACATTGGTAAAAATCGCCAGGTCATGATCATGACCAATCGCGCGATAGGTACGGCGAACTACCTCGCCAATATCGAATACGGCACACGTGGTCATCTCACCGATAACAACAATGCCTCCATGTCCGCCAGTGACTTCCATTGCCACCCGCGACTTGGGGTCCTGCGACAATGCCGTGTCGACAATGGCATCAGCCATTTGATCGCAACACTTGTCTGGGTGCCCGTTCGTGACGAACTCAGCCGCCATCGAACGGGCTTTACGCATATCCATCTCGTTTCTCATAGCACTTCTCCTATTTCAAAGAACCATCTGCCAAGAAACCCCATTTAAACCAGAGCCCCTCCGATTTAAATAGCACTGATGTGCCGGCAGATTTCGACTTTATCTTATGCTGTTGATTATTTTTTGTCTATGATTTTATCCACAATTAATAACAATATCGTTTCGTCCAACATCGCAGACGAATATCGCTCATTGACATTTCAAATATCATATTATAAGTTGTAAACGGGAACTATTTAGAAGTTCCTTGACAAAGGATTACAAATCATGGAAAAAAACATTCTTGTTGCCGCCGCTTGGCCATATGTCAATGGCTCTTTGCACCTTGGACATGTTGCCGGACTACTGCCTGCTGATATTCTCGCCAGATATCATCGTTCAAAAGGAGATAAAGTGCTATATGTGTCTGGTAGCGACTGCCATGGCACGCCAATTTTGGTCACAGCGGAAAAAGAAGGAAAAAATCCCGCGGATATCGCCAGCCGATATCATGATGAGTTTGTTGAAATGCTCATCAAAAAACTCGGATTCAGTTATTCGCTCTATACAAAAACCATGGGTGATTTTCATAAAGCTGAAGCTCAAAAAATTTTTTCCACGATTTATGAAGCAGGATACATGACGCCGCATGAAGAACAACAGGCCTTTTGCTCCCAATGCCAACGCTCCCTTCCTGATCGTTATATTGAAGGCCGCTGTCCAAACTGCGGGGCGGAAAATGCGCGTGGCGACCAATGCGACTCTTGCGGTCACGTGCATGACCCTTCTTCTCTTATCAACCCTCGTTGTCGCAACTGTGGCACGAATCCTATTTGGCAATCGTCAACCCATCTTTACTTTAACCTGCCGGTCTTTGAAGAAAAATTGAAAAATTGGGTTAAGCAACAAAAAGGTTGGCGCAATAACGCCTTTACGATGACTGAAGGATGGTTTCAGCGCGGACTACAAGAACGGCCGATTACTCGTGATTTGATATGGGGCATTCCAGTAACCGTGCCAGGATATACCGACAAATGCATTTATGTTTGGTTTGAAGCGGTAATGGGTTATCTCACCTGTTCCAAAGAATGGGCGGCGCAACAAGGAACGCCTGATGCTTGGCGCGAATGGTGGGAAAACGATGACGCTTTTCATTATTATGTTCATGGGAAAGACAACATTCCTTTCCACACTATTCTGTGGCCGGCAATGCTCATGGCGTTGCGGCTACATTTGCCGGACCAAATCGTCTCCAGCGAATACCTGCGCCTTGAAGGATTGAAACTTTCAAAGAGTAAAGGAATCGCCGTGTGGCTTCCTCATGCTTTAGAAAAATTTGAATCAGACGCGATCCGTTTTTATCTGACCTTAAATGGTCCGGAAAGCGGAGACATATCATTTAACTGGCGCGATTTTCAACATCGCGTTAATGGCGACTTAGTAGGCAATCTGGGAAATTTCTGGAATAGAACATTTTCCATGGCAAACAGATATTTCGGCAAGGTTCCAGAATCATCCGACTTTGATGAAGTAAGCGCGAAACTGCTTGAAGATGCAAATATTATCTTTACCGCGGTCGGCGACCATATCGAACGCGCTGAATTCAGACAAGCTCTACGTTTGGTGCTTGAATTTTCACAACGCGGCAATGGCTACATTAATGAGCGAGAACCATGGAAACAAATAAAAGATAATGAAAAACACGCGCAACAAACAATTTATGTTTGCTGTCAAATAGCTGAAACATTGCGTCGTCTAAGCGCCCCATTCATTCCGCACGCTTGTGAAAAAATAAGCCGGTTTCTGAAAACAGATGACTTGGCTTGGAGATTTACGCTTCTGCCAGCGAATTACGCTATTGAAAAACCAACTGCGGCCATCGCTAAAATTGACGCCGCAATTATCGATGAAGAGTTAAGTAATCTTGAAGAAGCCAAAAAACAATAAATCGAAAAAAGGCTTTACGTCAATGAACGTAAGCCTTTTTTATTTTTCCACATTTCTGTACAATATTTTACGTAGATTTTAATACTATCGGCGATGTAGTTTTGTAGTTTTATTTTCATTCTCTCAAATCATCGCGAAACAAATTGACAAGAAAGACAATGTTTCTCTCGCTGGCACCATCCCAAAATTTTAGCCGCTTGTCAACACGAATAACTTTATGTAAAATATAAGCAAGATAACTTAAAACTATGAAATCAGAATTCACTGCCGAAGAAGCAAAGGAAATCGGCGGACAGCTTAATGTCGCGTGGGACAAATTCGACGTTGACCAATTCCAACGCGGGCTTAATGTCGAACTCGAGCACGGCACGCGGGACAGCGCCACTAATATTACGAATGACGACCCGCTGATGACGGGAAAAATCGCTTTGGCCCATCTTAACGAAATTCCTGATTATTACGACCGTTTGGAAGAGCTGGAAGAGGCGGCGTTAAAATAAACTTATGCGCGTTGAAAAAAAGTGCTGGCCAAAGTATTTTCAAAAAATTATTGACGGCGACAAAACATTTGAATTGCGGTTGGCGGATTTTGATTGCGCGCCCGGCGACACGCTCGCGCTTAGAGAATGGGACCCCGAAACGGAGAAATATACTGGCCGGGAAATAGAAAAAGTCATCACTTATGTTTTAAAAACAAAGGAGCTGAAATTTTGGAACGACGCTGATGTTGAAAAATACGGACTGCAAATTTTGTCTTTTAAATAAATTATGATTGAGCTTGAAAAAACATATCTCGCGAAAACAATTCCGACTGACATCCGCAATTTTCCGTCGAAAGAAATTATTGACATCTACATTCCTAAAACCGTTGAACATCCCGTGCTTCGAATAAGAAAAAGCGGCGAAAAATATGAGATGACAAAAAAGACGCCGATTAAAGACGGGGACGCTTCTGAACAGACAGAACAAACTATTGCTTTATCAAAAGAAGAATTTGACGCGCTGACAAAACTTGACGGCAAGCGGACTCACAAAATCCGCTATTATTACAAAGTTCAAGGCCAAACCGCGGAGATTGATATTTTTCAGGATGAACTCGCCGGACTTGTTCTTATTGATTTTGAATTTGATACCATTGACGCGAAAAACACTTTTACGCCGCCTGATTTTTGCTTAGTTGACGTGACGCAAGAAACATTTCTCGCCGGCGGCATGGTCTGCGGCAAATCCTACGCTGACCTCGAGACGCGGCTGATGAAATTTAGCTATAAGCCATTGTATCTTAAATCCCCAAATTACGCATAATAACGAGTTGGACAAAATCGCTTCGCGTATTTTGTCCAATGCGGCGGCTACCGCTCAGAGTTGTCCTCTGTCGCCAAGCGACATCGTCCAACTCTGGCTATCCGACATGTTCTGTCGGCCGCAGCAAGCTGCTCCCGTCCGCCACGTCGGATCAGCCGCCGCATTAAGTGAAATAAATTTAGCCCTTAGTTAAAATAGAAATATGAATGATTGTATTTTTTGCCAAATTGTTCGCGGGGAAAAGCCGTCAAAGATAATTTATGAAAATGAAAATACTATCTGCTTCTTGCCCAAAGAAATTGAAGTATACGGCCATACTTTAGTCGTACCCAAGCAGCATTTCCAAGACCTTTATGATATTCCGCAAGATCTGCTGTGCAAATTAACAGAGGCCATTCAATTGCTCACGAAAGAATACAAAACAAGGATTGGAGCAACGGGCATGAATGTTCTACATGCAAGCGGACAAGCCGGCCAGCAGTCTGTTCCGCATTTTCATTTTCATTTGTTTCCGCGCTTCAAAGACGATGGCCTAGATACTTGGCCCAATTTGGCAAAAAAAGATTTCAATATTGAAGAAATATGGCAGAAGCTCAAGATTACGGGCTAAATTTACATCACTTAACGGCGTGTATGAGGTTCAAGAAAAAGTGCGTTAATAATTTTCAAAGGTTGCACTTTTTCTTTCACCCAAATTTCGCCTCCTCTATGATAAAATAATAAGGAAGTCGGCGAAACTTCTCATACACGCAGACGTTGGACAAAATCGCTTCGCGTATTTTGTCCAATGCGGCGGCTGCCGCTCAGAGTTGCACTCTGTCGCAAAGCGACATCGTCCAACTCTGGCTATCCAACATGGCCTGTCGGGCGCAGCAAGCTGCGTCCGTCCAACACGTCGGATCAGCCGCCGCATTAGCTGAAATATTCCTTTTCTTTTTGGGCTATCGCCCAATTGTTTTAAAAAATTTTCAAATTTCTTTTTCTTTATTTTATAGAGGGGAATAAGGTGTTTTCTCCGCTCCGCTACGAAAACGATTTATTTATAAGGGGAAAACAGATACAATGCTAATACATTAAATCAGATTAGAAAATATGTACGATAATACAGTAGCTCAAAAAATCGCCAAGCAATATCAACAAACTCCGCTAACTAATTTTTCAAGCATTACTCTTGATACTGATTTAGAAACGCTTAATTTAAATTGGCGGGAAAATGATTTGCCTGAAATGGCACGAACAAAGCATGTTCATAGACTTCACCCATACATGGGTAAATTTATACCTCAGTTAGTTGAGATTTTTTTACGCAAATTTAATCCTAAACTAGTCTATGATCCATTTTGTGGTTCAGGAACAACACTTGTCGAAGCAAATGCACTTGGGATTGATGCAATTGGTACAGATATTTCTATTTTCAATACCCTACTTTCAAAAGTTAAAACTAACAAATATGATATTGAACTTCTGGATAAGGAAATTCGCGATATTTTAAAACGAATGTCAAAATATGAGAAGGATTTTTTAAATGATGAAAAAGTAAATAAACTTTTCACAACGAAAAATGATTATATTAATGAATGGTTTGCAGATAGGACAAAAAAAGAACTTCTTTGTTACTTGCGCTTAATAAAAGATTATGAATACCAAGATTTGCTAAAAATCATTCTTTCTCGTTCGGCTCGCTCTGCACGATTAGTCACGCATTATGATTTAGACTTTCCTAAAAAACCACAAAAGACACCATACCAATGCTACAAACATGGCCGAGTTTGTACGCCAGTTCAAGAAGCTTATAAATTTTTAAGCAGTTATTCCATTGACACATTGCAAAGAGTTAAGGAATTTAATCAAATTAGAACCAAAGCTGATGTTAAAGTCTTTCATGATGATTCAAGGACGGTTGATTTACCAAAAGGAATTGATATGGTTTTTACATCGCCACCTTATATTGGCTTAATCGATTACCACGATCAGCATAAATATGCTTACGAGCTGCTTAGTTTAAAAAATAATGAAACTAAAGAAATCGGGCCAGCGAAAAGAGGCTCCTCAGAAGAAGCAAAAAAAGAATATATTAAAGGAATAAATGATGTATTATTACATACACGCGATTATATGACTAAAGACGGAATTATGGTTATTGTTGTTAATGACAAACATAATTTATATAACCCTTCAAATGTTGGTTTTAGATCAATCGGGAGGGTTGAGCGTCATGTAAATCGTCGGACTGGCCGACGCAACGGCGCATTTTATGAAAGTATTTTAATTTGGCAAAAAATATGATTACAAAAAACACCAGACAATCAATTAAAGGATACCTTGAAGGATTTATTCAAGGAATGATCGAAAAAAAAAACCGATAATGGTTTTGACCCAAAGCAACTTAGACCACTGCGAAAAGAATCAAAAAAGGGAGATTTAAAACCATTCCACGAGTCTTTGTTACCTGATGGATTATTAACAATAACAGAATTTGAACGTTCATTTTCTACCAAGTTAGGAACAACATTTGAGGAATGTGCTCGATTGATCGCACTTGATAATCATAAACATGCAGAACGAGGGCATCGCGTTACTGGTCAAATTTCACTCAAAGCTATAAAACGGATTGAAGAAATCACAAGCAAAATCGGTACAGGAGGAATGAAATCAAGCTATCCCGAGTTTGTTAAAGAAATCGTTAAAATTGCCGGAGACGGAAAAAGCGTAAAAAGAACCAGTATTGCCGATTTATACATCGTCAAGAAAGACGAGACAGAGCTTTTTATTGAGATCAAAAGTCCAAAGCCGAACAAAGGACAGTGTTTGGAAGCAACAGGCCGATTGCTCCAAATTCATGGGATAACTTACAAGCAATATCCGAGAGCAAAAGCATATTACGCGACTGCTTATAATCCCTATGGAGTGGATAAAGCAACATATAGACATAGCTTCGTTGTGAATTACATGGATTTGGAAGATGAAGTTTTACTTGGAAAAGAGTTTTGGGATTTAGTAGGCGGAGCCGGAACATATGAAGCAGTTCTTGAAATTTATCAAGAAGTAGGGCGTGAGAAGGGACCGGATATGCTCGATCAACTTGCCCTAGGATATTAAATATAAATTATGGCAAACCATCTTCAAGAAGTTAAAAAATCAGTTTCGTTTATTTTTATTCCTGACGGCAAAGATAAAGTAAAGCCTAACGGAACAGGTTTTTTTATTGGAGTAAAAAATGAAGAAAACGAAAAAACTTTCAATTTTTATTTTGTAACTGCAAAACATGTATTGCAGGATAATCAAGGAAACTACTTGTCTGAAATTGTATTGCGTCTAAATAAAAAAGATGACAGCTCACAATTGATTAAAATTTCGTTGAAAGATGTAAAAATCTTTGAGCATGAAGAAAAAGACGTTGATATCGCTTTATTTAATTGTCTACCAGATCAAAATATTAAGTGTACCCCTTTGTCAAGACAGCTAATTGCCTTGTATTTGGTGGGTTAATTTTTTAAGAATTAAATATGTCAATGAATTATTTCTGAAAATATATTTGCGCCGGCGTTTTGTAGTCCAGAGATTGATGCCTCCG
>JACRNX010000042.1 GCA_016214755.1 Candidatus Falkowiibacteriota bacterium | reverse complement strand
TTCTTTTCAAAAAGTTTTGCGGCTTTAAACCGCGCTTTTTCCCGCTGTTCACGGGATAATGAAGCCATATGTTTGTTTTTCATATGCTTTCATTATCTCATGAAATTATTATTAAGTTAAGTACGGAAAGTCAGTAGAATAAAACCTGAGAACCTAAAACCCTAAACCCTCGCTTGTTATTTTTTGGTGATTGCGATAAGATAGGGGCGTATGGCGGAAGAAAAAAAGCAAATTTTTTTGTGGCACGGCGCGAATGATTACGAAATTAGCGAGCGCATTAGCGCCTGGTCGCGAATTTTCCAAAAAAAATATTCAGCCCTGAATATTATTTTTTTTGATTTTGAAGCGGACCCCGGCCGCGAAGAATGGCACGCTAAAATCAAAAACGCTTTGCAAGTTAATTCGCTGTTTGGTTTAAATAAGCTGGTTATTTTCAAAAATTTTCTAGCGCCGGCCGCTCGCCTCTCGGAGGAGACGAAACAGCTCGCGGCCGGCGCGCTGGCCCGTTTATCACCAACCTTTTTCATCGTTTTTTCGGAAAAAGAAAAGATGGACGCGAGAAATATCGTTTACCAGGAGATTCAGCGATTGGCGAAAGAGGGGAAAGCGGAAATTAAAAAATTTGATTTGCCGAAGGCCAGCGCTTTGTCGGATTGGATAGCGGCCAAAGCGAAAAAATACGGCGCTTGCTTTTCAGCGGAAGCAATTGGCGTTCTGTGCGCGCTGATCGGCAATGATTTGTGGCGGATAGACAAGGAAATCCATAAATTGTCGAATTGCAGAAAGGGCGGAAAAATTACCGAAACCGACGTCAGCGCGCTCGTGCGCGGAAAATTCAGCGACGACATTTTCGCGCTGACAGACGCTTTGAGTGCTAAAAATAAAAAAAGAGCGATGCAGCTCGTTATTGAACAATTAAACGCCGGCGCCAGCGATATGTACTTGCTGACCATGCTCGCGCGCCAATTCCGGATTTTTATTCAACTTAAAGAGCTTGTTGGCGCCGGCCAAACAAACGCGGACGAGATTGCGTCTGTTTTGAAGATTCATCCGTACGTGGCAAAAAAGAGTTTGCAGTATGTGAAAAATTTTTCAGCGGCGCAGTTGAGAAAGATTTTTCGGCGTTTGCTCGAAATCGAATATCAGATAAAAACCGGCGCCAGCGATTTTGAAACGCAAATTGGATTATTGATAGCGGAATTATAAACAGGGCAGGGAACGCATATATGCGTTCCCTGCTTTTTAATTTGCGTTTTTATTCAACCTTTTCATGATGCGGGATTTTATTCTGGCGGCGGTATTTTTTTTGATTATTTTTTTCGCCGCCGCTCGGTCAACTTTTTTTGTCAGTTCCAGCGTCATTTCCTTCGCCTTTGCGTCTTTCGCTTCAATCGCCTTTCGCGTTTTTTTAATCAAGGTCTTAATTGTCTGCCTAACTGTGAGATTCCGTTGTGTTCGCTTCTTAGTTTGTCTTAACGCTTTTTCCGCTTGTTTTTTTTGAGGCATAAAGTGAAGATGAAATTTTAAATTCTAATTTCGAAATCCTAAACAAAATTTAATTTTTCAATGGTTCAAAGTCCGAAGAATAATTTGAGAAATTTGCATTTTGAATTTAGAGTTTGTTTAAAATTTGGAGTTTTGAATTTAGGATTTGTTAAGCGGGAATATTATATCAAAAATTATTTCGAAGTCAAGGGCTATTCTTCCTGCGGTCGTTCGATTTTTAATGGCTCAACAGTGGATTCGACGCCAGCGATCTTGGCGACGTCTTTGTCTATTTTTTTAAATTCTACGTAAGCCGTATTATACATATTAACGGTCGTGCTCAAATTGCTGCCGACTTTTTTCATGAAATCTTCGTAGCTCAACAAATGCCGCTGGAGCATCTCAACGCGTTTGATAATCTCTTTCGCCGATTCTTCAACCTGCAAAGCGCGGAGGCCGTGCAGGACGGTTTGAAGATAAGCCAAAAATGAAGTCGGAGAAACGATAATGACGTGTTTGTTTTTGAAAGCGTATTCAATCAGATCGCAGGTGTTGACTTTGATGGCGCCGACTTGGTTGACCAATAAATCGTAATAAATCCCTTCCGAAGGAATAAACATGAAAGCGAAATCCATCGTGCCTTCGTTCGGCCGGATGTATTTCGCTGTCTCGTCAATTCTTGTTTTCAAGTCAAGCTTGAATTGTTTTTCCAATTGTTCGTGCCGCGACGGATCTTTTTCTTCCAAGATTTTGTTGTAGTTTTCCAGCGAGAATTTTGAATCAATGGGAATGATTTTGTCTTTGACGAAAACCGCCGCGTCCACAATCATTCCGTCGTTGAATTTGTACTGCATTTGGTACTGCCCTGGCGCGAAGATGTTTTTTAAAAGCGTTTCTAAAAAATATTCACCGAGGATGCCGCGCTGTTTCGGGTTCTTCAAGATGTTTTCCAAACTCTGCAATTGCTCGGCAAAGCCCATTACCTGTTTGTTGGTATCGTCCAGTTTGGTCAAACGTTCCGTCACTTCGCGGATGATTTGGGCGCTCTGGGCGAATTGCGTCTGAATTTGTTTGTGCATGTCGCCTTGCTGAACTGAAAGCGCCTGCCGGATTTCTTTCAGCTGTTCCTGAAAAAGCACGGTTGACTGGTCGCCTTTTTTTTCTTTGTCTTTGAAATATAAAAATAAAACAATAATCGCGAAACCGATGATAATGATAATTGTTTGCAGTGTATCCATATGATCTTTAATTAAAAACATCTTAACATATTTTTTTAAAATGAAAAAGCCCCGCTGTGGCGGAGCTAATTTGTCTGTTAGAAGACAGAAGAATTTAGTAGTCGTCTATTTTATGTCGTTCAATCTTCTTCCCGGAATCCGTCTTTGTAATCGTCATCCTGAGAGTGACAGTCTTCTTCTGCCAGACAAGGATTTATTATTAGGACATCTTTCAAACCAGCCAGGAACTTTTCAGCGCGCGGCCGAGCAACTCCTGGCGCTTTTTCCGCCGCTGTTGTCAGCAGTTCAACGCAGAGCTTGGCTGTGTTGCCGAGCCGCTCGATGATTGGCGTCATCTCCGCGGCATCGTCCGCGCTAAGCGCTTGCTCGAATCTCTTTGCCAATTCGAGCAAAGAAAGGGCGTCAATTTCCTCGCATACATTGGTGTCTTCTTCTAACCAGCGTTTCATGGTAGAAAGCGTGCTCTGGCATCGCTCGCATAGTTTGATATGCGTTTCAATGTCAGCGCGCTTTTGTTTTGTATGCACAGTGTTGGTTACGAAACGTAGCATATCGCCGTAACTCGGACAGCCCGTTTCATTAGTGCCGCTCGGACAACTCATTTCCGCACCTCCTTTGGTTTTTGATGATACCATTGCCGATATTCTCTTTCGAGAATCGCCATGCGAACCATATTAACGAATTTGCCTTTCACGCGATATTCCTCGCGCAAAACGCCTTCTGTCTCAAAGCCGGCTTTTCGATAAACATGGCGTCCTTTTTCATTTTTTTCCCTGACGATGAGCCATACTTTGTTGAGCGCCAGCTCATCGAAGGCGATTCGCAGGACAGCGGCAATAACTTCTCTCGCCAGCCCGCGTCCGTGAAATTTCTTTTTAAGAACAAGGAACAACCGCGCGTTTCTCGACGGCCAGTGGATTTGGTTCAGCGAACATTGGCCGGCATATACGCCATCAACGAAAATGCTGAAAAGACGGTCGTTCGCGCTAGCCAGCATTTTTTCGAGATACTCTGTTTCCTGCTCGCGCGTGATATTGCCGAGTGAGGCGAAATATTCGGCGATTTCAGGGTCATTTACCCAGGTCATTATGTTGTCAATGTCTGAAAGGGTGGTCGGTTTCAAAAAAACATCAGCCATTTTGGTTTCCTTTCTAAGGTCACACTATAGCACTTAATTTTAGTTCTGTCAAACGTGTTGTTGTAATGTTTACACTAATATGCTACAATAGAAGTGGGAAGTTGGAAATTGGAAGTTGGAAATAAATAATAAGGAACGCGCAACGCGCAACGTGTATTTATGTTTTTGTATTTTAGTGCTTTAGTGTTTCAGTGTTTTCTTAATTTCTTATTTTCTTAATTTCTTAATTTTTTATCTCTATGCCATCACCAAATTTCGAGGCCTTTGAAAAAGCGACTGACAAATGGAAACTTTTAGTGGCGGCTGATGTCGTTGCTTTTACGTTTTTTAGCAATGAGCTTAAAGTGCTGCTCGTCAAGAGGAAATATGAGCCGGGTGTCGGACAGTGGGCCATACCGGGTGGATTTGTCCGCGAAAACGAGAGCTTGGAAGAAGCGGCGATTCGCGAACTGAAAGAAGAGACGGGTTTGTCGAAAGGTTGTTATTTGGAGCAGTTGTACACTTTCGGCGCGATCAAGCGCGACCCCCGCGCTCGCGTCATCTCCGTCGCTTTCTTGGTGCTCATCGCCGAGCCGGAAAAAATAAAACTGAAAGCGTCGGACGACGCGATGGCCGCCAATTGGTTTTCAATCGCCGAACTGCCGGCGCTCGCCTTTGGCGAGTCGCATCGAGAAATTTTGCTTTATGCCGCGCAGAGATTACGTTGGAAATTCGAATACACCAACGTCGCTTTCAGTTTGCTCCGCCGAGAATTCACTTTGACGGAACTTCAGCGGGTATACGAGGCGATTTACGGCCGCCAGTTGGACAAAAGAAATTTTCGCAAAAAAATTTTATCATTGGATTTAATTGAAACAGTTGATGACACAAAACAAGAATTCGGCCGGCCGGCCCAGCTTTATAAAGCGAGGGCGAAGAAGTTGAAAATTTATCAGAAAATCATTTAGTAGGGAACTGTTAGCGTCATTGCGAGGAGCCCCGACGTACGTCGAAGCGAAACGACGAAGCAATCTCGAGATTATAGGATCTGGGATTGCTTCGTCGCCGCTCCTCGCAATGACGAAGGCAATATGTTATTGACAGAGCAATAAAGGTTTGCTATATTTATACGAAAGTTGTTCATTAGAATCGGAGGTGAAAAATGGCAAAAACAGGCAAAGCGGATTTGACCGAGAGAGAACAAAAAGTGGTTCAAAGCGAAATGGCGAGCTTAACCGCCTTGTTATCAGGGTGGGAATTGGGACGCGGTTCAAGATTGACGATTTTTATCGCCGATAGAGTCGTGCGGGCTAAAGTAATACAGGCGGCGCTGCAGGACAAAATTAATGAGAAATTTGGCGGTAACCTTCGTATAGCAATTCATAAGTGCAATAAAAAGGATGAAGAGTATGCTGAATTAAGTTTGCGAGAATGCAGAAAGGCGAAAAAGAAAAATGAGTAAGGCAAGAATTGTTTTTGATGTCAGTCGGTTTCCTCCTCAAATAAATCTTAAAAAGTTCAGGGATGAACTTGAAAGAGAATTGCGGAAACTTTATGGCCAGGGAAAGGTTATCAATGTTGAACGGGTTGACCCCGCGAAGAAAGGAGCGAAAAGATGAGCAGATCGGGAATGTCAGATACCGGAGAGCGCGCGCTAAGGATAAAGAAAGTAATCGGAAAAGTATTGATTGTCGTTGACCCGCAACTCGATTTCATGGAAGGTGGCTCTTTGCCGGTCAAGGGCGGCCTCGCGCTTGTTCCGCGCATCAATGATTTGATGGCAAGGGGTGATTATGATTTAATCATTATCTCAAAGGATTGTCATCCAAAGGGTCATTACTCATTTGCTTCGCGGCATGATAAAAAAGTGGGAGAAGTCATTACGCGAAATGGATATTTGCAACTGCTTTTCGAGGACCATTGCGTTATTGGAACAGACGGTACGTTAATCCATCCTGATTTGGATATGAGCAGAGTCGCGCTCATTATCATGAAGGGAATGGATATAAACGTTGATTCATTTTCTGCGTTCTTCTCCGCGCCCGACGAGAATGGTTACCGGCAGCCAACCGGTTTGTCCGGATTTCTTGAAGCATTTCTCATCACGAAAGAAATTGATGTTGTCTGTCTGGCGTTCGACTTTTGCGTGAAAGCAACCGCGATTGACGCTGCTCAACTTGGTTATAAAGTGAGAGTGTTGAAGTACTATTGCGCGTCGGTTTTTCCGGAAAACGATAACGCGAATATCATTGAACTGGAACGCGCGGGCGTTCGTGTTGTCCTTTGATTCACGGCTTGTTGAAAGGAGGGATAGATGTATAAACTAACGGAATTAGACGCGGCGAAGGTAGTTGACAGGGCGGCTGATTTTCTACATTCATATTGCCAAGAAAACAACATCCATTATTTAGTTACGGGCGTGTCTGGCGGATTAGATAGCGCGGTCGTAATCGCCCTTGCTGAAAGAGCTTGCGAGCTTGGCGAAATAAATGGATTTGCTTTGACTTCTGTTGGTTTAATAATGCCCTGCCAGTCAAATCCTGCTGCCGAACGCTTGGGCCGGATGGTGATTCAAAAATTCGGAGCGGAAGAAATCAGGATTAGTTTGGATTTACCGTTTACGATTATTTCTGAATCTCTGCTGGATAACATTGACCGGCAGATAAAAGAAATTTATTTGCGCGGCGAGGCGGCTTCCATGGAAGAATGGTTCGCGTCAGCGCGCGTCGCTCAAGGAAACATCAAGGCGCGGCTGCGCATGATGCTTGGAACTTATCACGTGGCGCGCATGCTGAAAGGCATGGTGCTTTCCACTGATAACTTGTCCGAATTCTGGATGGCTTTCTGGACGTTGCAAGGCGATGTCGGCGATTACGGCTTGATTCAGAATCTGCTGAAGGGCGCGGAACTCTACGATATCGCGCGGCATCTCGAAGTGCCGCAAGAAATTCTTGACGCTAAGCCAGATGATGGCAACAATGTTGCCGGCACGGATGAGGAACAGCTTGGCGCGCCTTATTCGGTCATTGATAAAGTGATGGCGGTGCTCATCAAAAATGGTTTTGACCCTGACGGAGAGATGAGCCAGTTGGCGAATTTAGCGGACGTGACGGGAGTCGAATCAGAACTTGTGAAAAAACTGGCGCGGCGCTGTCTCGCCGGTTCGTACAAACGCAAAGGCCCGATCAATCTTACTCGCCGCGAACTGGGCTTGCCGGAAATCGCGGAAATTGACTTTTAATTAAAACGAGCGTCTGGACATTAAATGTTTGGACGCTTTTTACTTTTAAAAATAAAAATGTCGCCCTTCGAGAGCCTCAGGGTGACATTTTTTATTTTTTCATTTTCCGCGTCCGACTTTTCGATTCAAGATTCTATTTTCTACTTTCTAAATTCTATTTTCTTCATTATTCAGACGGCTTTAGCCCTGCTTCTTCTTTGTTCGGTTCTTCTTTATTCAATTTATTGCCAATCATTTCTTCCAAAGCGTCAAGTTTTGCCCGCGTTTTTTCATCCAAGGCCGTGGTTTGTTTCATGAACTTGCTCATTATTTTGAACAGTTCTTGCCGTATTTCGTTCAGAATTTGATTGGCCGTCCGATAATCGCCGTCATTGACGCTTTCAATTACCGGCGCCAGCAATTCATTTATTATTGCTTTCACTTCCTTGTTTTTTACCAGACCAATCTTGTCTTTGATTTCCCTTGTTTGATAAAAGATGCCCATAAGTTCACCCGGATGCATTCCTTGGCGGATAGTGTCGAGCGCCATCAACGCGTCTTCCATGTTGCCTTGGTTATAAAATGTCTTCGTCTCATTGAAAGCGGTTTCGATTTCTGCCACTGCTTGGGAAATCAGCGCCATATCAAATCCAAGATTTTTAAACGGTTTTTGAATAATCATTTTTTTCAATCTTTTCAAATCCTTCTCGATATTTTTAAGTTCATTGGGAATTTCCGCTTTGGCGCGGAATTGGTCAACTTCTTCCCACAGCCGCGCGTTCCAAAAATCCTGAAGCGCTTCCCGCAAGCTCATGTCTGCCGGCGGATTTTTAATTAATTTTCCATGTTCGGCCAGTTGTTTCAAAAGTTCGTTGATAGCCGCGATGTCATCGGCGCTGTTTTTAACTTTTTTCAGTTGTTTAGTAAATCTCTTCAAATCGCTTTGCATTCGCTTGATATCTTGCAAAGCGTTTTGCACTTCGCGTGGGTCAATAAATTCAATTTCTTCTTTTTCATAAGGGAGTTCGATTTTTTCTGGCGCAGGCGTAGTTGGAACAGGCGCTTCTTGACTGGCCGGTTGTTCAATTTTTTGCTGTTCTGTCGTTTGCTGTTGAGTCGTTTCCTGGATCGGCGCGGGGGAAACAATTATTGCTTGTTCCGTGGTTGGTTTTGTTTCCGTTATTGGAACGACTGTTGTCGCTTCCGCTGTCGGCGCGTCGGTAGAGGCCGTAATTGATACCTGGGCGATTTTGTAGATGTGGACAATGGGTGTTTCCATTTTTAATTCTTGCGCCATGGTGAAAAGGGGAATGTCCACTAAACTGAAAATAACCAGGGCGATTACTGGCAGGGTGATTCCAAAATGGACGCCCCTTTTTCCATGTTTGGAAATTTTTTCAATGAATTGTTTCATACGATTTATTTAATAATTTTTTAACACAAATTCATCATTAATAAGTATAGCATATTTATCATCGCAAGTAAAAAGGATCTGTGGAGACGCGATAAATCGCATCTTTTGTGGTAGAGACGCCCCGACGTACGTCGGGGCGTCTCTACGGAAAATTCATCATCGTAGGGATAACGATTTTTGCCTCTTGACAAGGTGTAAAATATACACTATAATGAAAGTGGAGAATTAAGGTGTAATATTTACACCAATGACTTCCATAAAATAAATTCTTCTTGGGAAGCTCGCCCGATTCTCCGGCGCCTCCCTTTTCCGACGGCGGAAGCCGCGGAAAAGAGCGGCAAAATTAGCTAAAATTTGTACATTACAATTATATCGGGAGGACAAAATGAAAAACCGGTTCATCGTCAGTTTTGGCTCTGTGCCAGGCAGTTATCACCGCCAGTTATTCAAAAATAATCAAGACGCTGTCCATGTGGATAAAAGCGAACGACTGCTGGTCGGCGTTGTCTGCGACGGCTGCGGCTCGGGCGCGCATTCAGAGGTTGGCGCGGAGTTAGCGGCGCGATTTATCGTTCAATGGCTGATGTCAAAGAGCGAACCGCTGTCTGCGCCGGACGTTGATTTCGAAAAAATCTTGGAAGAAATGAGAGAAGAGATTCTTGAATTTTTTAGGCAATGCGCCGCTCCGCTCGGGGAAAATTTGACGCAAATAGTGCTCGAATATTTTCTCTTCACCGTGGTCGGCTTCGTGGCGACAGAGAAGCAAACAGTCCTTTTCACGAAAGGCGACGGTGTTTTCGCGCTCAATGGCGAGCTGGCGGCGATTGATGAAAATAACGAGCCGTCTTATTTGTCTTTTGGTTTGCTGTCGCAAGAAAAAGCGCGGCAGAAATTCGTAATCAGAAAAATCCTTGATACCGCGGGGCTTGAAAATTTGATTATCGCCACTGACGGACTGTCGGAATTGGAGAACAGAAAAAACGAAACAATCGCGATTTGCGGCGACAATCAATTAGTCGGCGGCATAGGACAATTTGTCGCGGAAGACAAGTATGGCCGCAACGCGAGCGCTTTGCAAAAGCGGCTGAACGTTCTTGGACTCAATCATAAGTTGCTGACTGATGACACGACGGTCGCGCTTTTAAGAAAAAGAAGGGAGGCGTGAATGGACGCGTTTATTGATGGCAAGAGAATAAATTTGAATCCGCGAAACACGCTTGGCATTGGCGGAGAAGCGCAGGTTTTTTCCTGCGCGGGCAAAGCGATAAAGATTTTTCATGAGGCCGATCCGAGTTTGAACCGTCGAGAATTAGCGCTTTGGCGTCAAATGAGACAAATCAAAATCGCGAAATTGCAAAAATTCCCGGCTGGATTGCCGGCCGGCGTTATCGCGCCGGAGAAGCTTGTCTATGACGGGCAAGGCGAAATTATCGGTTACGCGATGGAAGCGATAACCGGCGCAGAAGCGCTGTTCATGCTTTCCAATCAATCGTTTCGCCGCGCGGGCGTTGGCCACGAAGAGGTTTTGGAAATTTTCAGGAATTTATTCAAATTGCAAAATGGCGTCCACGCGAACAATGTCATCATCGGCGATTTTAATGATTTGAACGTGCTGTTCAAAGGAAAAAATGCCTATCTGATTGACGTTGACAGCATGCAGTTCTCGGGATTGCCTTGCGTGGTGGCGACAGAAAGATTTTTAGACCCGCGTTTTTACGGAAAAGATTTCAGCGCCAGTCCGATTTTCGACAGGGAAAGCGATTATTACGCTTTCGCGGTGATGTTGTTTCAAAGTTTGCTGTTTGTTCATCCATACGGCGGAATCCATCGCGATTATAGGACTTTGTTGCGCCGCGCGGAAGCGAAAATTTCCGTGTTCAGCGATGAAGTGCGTTATCCAAAAGCGGCAGTTCATTTTCAAGTGTTATCTGATGAGTTGCTCGACTATTTTCAAAAAGTATTTGATAAAGGCGAAAGAAACGCAATGTCATTCCGGCTTTTAGAGAACGTCCGCTGGACGACTTGTTCTTCCTGCGGCCTTACGCATGCCCGTTCGGTTTGTCCGCTGTGCGCGGTGGCAGGACCAGCGATCAAAGAAGCGATAATTATTCGCGGCGCTTGCAAAGCAACGCGCGTTTTCCGCGCTGGCGGCCGAATAATCTTCGCCACAACGCAAGCGGGAAAGTTAAGGGTACTTTATCAAGAAGGGAACAGCGTTTGCCGCGAAAACGGCGAGCGCGTCCTCTTGGAAAAAGCGACTCACGATTTGCGTTTTAGTATCATGGGAGAATCAACGCTCGTCGGCAAAGCCGACAAAGTGGCGATTATCCGAAACGAAAAAGTCGAGAAAGTCATTGACACGGGCCGACTCGGCAATTCGCCTGTTTTCGACAGCAACGCGGCTGATTATTTCACGCTTTCAGGAGATTATTTGGCGAAGAACAATGAAAAAATTATCGGCCAGATTTTGCCGAATCAAACCTGGATTAAAGTCGGGCCCGCGTTCGGCTTCGGATTCTATCGAATCGGCCGCAAGACGGTTTACTTTATTTTCGACACCGAGCGCGGCGCGCTGGATGACACGATTCGATGGCCGGCTATCAGTGGCAAATTGATTGACGCTGATTGTTTATTCACTGAATCGCACGCGCTTTTCCTCGTCAGTCGAGAAGAAAACGGAAAAATCTTGAACGCGATGTATCTCATGGAAAAAGGCGGCGCGCTTATCGGTTCAGCCGAGGCAGAGGCCGATAATTCCAGAATGTTGAAATCAATCAGGGGCAAGGCGCTGCATGGAACTAACGTGCTTTGCGCCACTGACGACGATCTGATGCTTTTGGCGGTTGAGCGCGGAAAATTTATTGAATCAAAAATTTTCAGCGACACCGAGCCGTTCGTTGATGAAAATTCTCAAATAATTCCCGCGAGTGACGGCATTTACGTCGTGGGAGAAAGTGAGATTTATTTGTTGAGGATGAGCAGGTAGGTAAGAAAACACTAAAACACTAAAACACAAAAGCACAAATGCGCGTTCTGCGTTCTGCGTTTTCTTGTCCCTTGTTCCGTCTCGCGCGTTATTAGTTGCGCGTTCCGCGTTCCTTTCCTTGCCTAACCGTCCCGACGTACGTCGGGACAAAGGAGGACAAAATGAGCAAGGCAAGAGGGATTCTGGTTCCAAGTTTCTATGATGTTTCGAAAGTCGGCGAAGTGTATCTCTCGCGCGACGCGCTGATCGCGGAGGAGGCGGGGAAGTTCGCGAAAACGAACGGCGTTAAGCCGTCGTTCGAAGACAAAACGCGAATCGCGCTCTTCGGCATTGACGTGCAAATCGGATTTTGCTGCCCGGGCGCGAGCTTGTTCGTGCCGGGCGCGGTGGAGGACAGCGAACGGCTTTGCCAGTTCATCTACCGCAACCTTGATAAACTGACGGAATTGCATTTCTCCCTTGACACGCACCGCGCGTTTCAGATTTTCCATCCGGCCTTTTGGCTGGACAATAAAACCGGCGAACCGCCATCTCCGTTCACGCTCATCAGCGTCGCGGACATCAAGGTGGGCCGATTTTCGCCCGTGCTGTTTCCGCACGAGTGCCTCGCTTACTGCGAGGAACTGGAGCGAACGGGAAAATACACGCTCTGCGTCTGGCCGTATCATACCATGCTCGGCAGCGTGTCGCACGCCATGGTGCCGGCTGTGTTCGAGGCGGCGCTGTTTCACGCCATCGCTCGGCGGAAGCAGACGAACTTCGAAACCAAGGGCGTCCATCCGCTGACGGAAAACTATTCAGTGCTGTCGCCGGAAGTCAAGAAAGTGAAGGGCCAGGTGGTTGGCCAATTCAACACGCGCTTTTTCAAAGCGCTGATGGAAAACGACCGCGTTTACATCGCTGGTCAGGCCTCAAGCCACTGCGTCAAGACGACGATCGAAGATCTCCTGCGGGAAATTCAGAACACAGATCCGGCACTCGTCGCCAAAGTGTTCATCCTTGAAAATTGCATGTCGCCGGTGCCGGCAGTGACGGACGCGGCCGGCAAAGTGCTGGTGGATTTTCCGCGAATCGCCGCGGACGCGCTGGCGTCGTTCAAGGCCGCGGGCATGAATGTGGTCAATTCCGCGGATCCTATCGCGTTCTAGGCAAGAACGTCCCGCCTCTGGCGGGGCCCTTCGACCCGCTTCGCTTGCTCAGGGCAGGCAAAGGAGAAAAGACAATGAGCGCGAAAACATCCAAGAGCAGAATTGACATCAGTACCGCGAAAAGCATTTTCGCTGAAGCCGTGGCTGACGGCTTGATGTCCCAGCCGACAAAAGACCTGATGTGCGTGAGTTTGGATGACGCCGTGCTCGCTGGCTGCGCCGGCGTGAATCCAGACGACATCGAGGCAACAGAAGTGACGTTGGTCAGTTTGCTGATTGACGATTCTGGCTCAATGGCCGGGCTGGAAGACGCGGTGATTGCCGGACAGCGCGCGATGCTTGAGGCGTTCGCCAAGTCAAAGCAAAAGGATTCATTCCTGGTGGGCATGTGGGCGCTGAATCGGACAGATCCGTATCATTCCTACGTCAAAGTTGACGACGCTGTTCGCCTCGACAGGCGCAATTATCAGCCAAATGGTTGCACGCCGCTGTGCGATCGCTGGTGCGAAATCCTTTCCGCGAACGTTGTTTACGCGGGACAATTGCGAGCGAACGGAACAGTGGTCCGCAGCATCGTCGTGGTCATCACGGATAGTTACGACAATGCTTCGCAAAAATTCGATATCGCTGATTGCGCGAAAATCGCCAAGGATCTGCTCTCGTCCGAGCAGTTCATTCTGGCGATGGTGGGTGTCGGCCAGGAAACGGATTTCCGGGCAATGGCGAAGAAGATGGCCATCCCTGATGGCGCGGTGATGATCGCGCAAGCGACAGCTTCGGACATGCGGCACGCTTTCCATCTCGTCAGCCAGTCGGTTATCCGCGCTTCCCAGGCGGTTGTATCGCCAAGCAAAGCGCAAAATCAGTTCTTTACAAGTTAGAAAGTAGAAAATTTAATAATACAAGATGTACAGATTTGTACTGATCCTTCGACTCGCTCCGCTCGCTCAGGATGACATTAGGAACGCGCTACGCGTAATGAGCAACGCGGCAAACGCTAATTTGAAAATTTGAGAAGTAGAAAAAATAAAAAAAGGCCTTAGAACAATGTTTCTAAGGCCTTTAAATTTTTATTCTCCGAGAAGCTCTTCCTCGAGCCGTTTGCCGAAGTGTCAAAAGATTTCTCCATTCCACTCCGTTTCACCTGGAATGACAAAAGTGTAGACAACACTCGGATTTCTTACAAATTAGGTCATTGAAAATTCCAAAATTAAAATCCGCTATGTGAGTGCACATAACGGATTTTGTTGTTTATTTAATTAATGCCGAGTTGCGCTTTGACAAGCTTGATCGCTTCCGGCGTGCCGTGGTGTTTGCCGGGCGTGTCGGAAAGTTTTACCACATCAATCCAGCGGTCGCCTACTTTGCATTTGCTCATCTTGATGACGATATTGAGCGGCGAAACGCCGACGTCATTGGTGAGATTGGTGCCAATGCCGAATGATACCTTGCAATGCTCTTTGAATGTTTCGTTTATCTCAATGGCGCGGTCAGCGTCCAGCCCATCGCTGAATATCAGGAGTTTGCTTTTTGGGTCAATGCCGAGCGATTTGTAATGGTTAATCATTTGCCAGCCAAAACTGATGGGATCACCGCTGTCTTGCCGCACGCCGTCGAACTGGCGCACGAAAACCGGATCAAAGTCGCGGAGAAATGCGTCGGTCGTGAAAGTATCAGTCAGCGCTGTTCCCAGTCGGCCGTTGAATTCGCGTAGCCATGCCTTTAGCGCCATGCGCGTGGCCATGATTGGCCCGAACATCGCTTGATGCGCGCTGAACCATTCGTGCGCGTGCGTGCCGATTACCCGCAAGCCGTATTTCATCGCCAGGTAAACATTGCTTGTTCCCATGAAAAGGCGGGGACAACGCAGGGCCATTTTTTTTACGACTTCTTCGTGAATGGCGAATGAGTGGCGCCGCCGCGTTCCAAAATCTGCGAATGAACACATTGCGTTCGACAACATAGTTGCTTTTTCCGAAAGATGAGCGCGGAAGAGATGTTCATCCGCTTTTTGGTTCGTCATTTTGTAATACAGTTCGCTCACGAGCGCGAGCAGGGGCACTTCCCAATAGATCGTCCGGTACCAAGGTCCACGGATTTTTATTTTCAGTTCTCCGTCGCCGACTAGAGTAGCGGCGACTTCATCAGGATCGAATTGAAAGCCGCGCAGAAAATCCATATATGGCCGCTTCATGAAGCCAAGCATAGGATTTTGTTTTAACCATTCGTATTCTTTATCAGTGAGCCGCAAACCAGCCAGGAGCTGGATTTGCTTTCCCAATTCTTCGGTAAAGCCCTTGGGGAATCGTCTTCCGCCGCGGTCAGTGAATTCATATTCAACGTCAATATCCCCGTATTGCATGGCGACCGCTTGGCCCATCGTGATTTTGTAGAAATCCGTGTCGAGCACTGAATTAATTATCCGTTTCATCTTTGCCTCCTATGAACCATTCCCCCGCAATGGCGGGGTCAGGTTCATGGTAAACCTATATCTTCACGGTTGTTGTCTGTCCTTTAAGCCACGGAAAACGCAGTTCGAGCGTTTTTTGGAAATAGGTGCCATTGGGTTTGAATCCGAGGGTCACGGTTCGCTTCGCTTTGCGGATTTTCACTGATTTAACGCGGCAGAATTCGATGTTATCCGCGATGACCAGATGCTTTCTCTTGTCGTCTTCGAGGATTTCGATTTCAACTTCCGCGTTGCTCGGGAGCAGTTGCGGAGAAAAGCCGATGGGCAGAAATGGAGAAATCGGCGTTAGTCCCAATGACATTGATCGGTGATCAATAATAATGCCGTGCGCGGCGCGGTTGTAAGCGGTCGAGCCGCCGGGCGTGCAGACGAGCAGTCCGTCGCCGCTGTAAATAATTTCTTTTCCAGCCGGATCAACGCCAAGGATATTCTGACCATTGATGCGCACGCGATGTTTCGCGCTTTGGGCGGTGGTTGTTTTCGTAAACACATCGTTGAAAGCAAGCACGCTGATCGTTGAATCGTCTATTTCGCGCACTTCTGCTTCGAGGAGCGGGAATTCAATCCATTCTGCAGATTGAATCCCTGCGCGCACATCATCCGCGTCGTCATGGTCGTTCATTAGGAAGCCATAAGTTCCGCGGTTGATTCCGTAGAAGGTAATATCATGTCTGATATATTGAGGGCCTTCTTCTTTCGCGTATCCAACGCATTCTTTCACGGTTTTTGTCATGAATCCGTCGCCGCCGATAACAAGGCCAAGTTCAGCTTCTCGCGCCGGAACCACCTCGAACATCGTGCGGAGCGCGTTTTCTGTTTTTGCGATTCTTTCAATGTTTTCAGTTGAGCCATTTAGCGGCCGATAGCAAAATATCGCGACTTTCATGTTTGCCTCCTTTGCGTTTGATTGTTAAGGTTCTTCTTAGTGTATTATACACACTATTATAATTTTTGTCAAGTGAAAAAGGACTTAACAAAGGAGTTTAGCATGTTCAATAAATTCTGTCAATATTTTGTGTATTTTTAGCTTAGATTATTGACAATGATTTTGAGTAATGCTATGCTGTCTGCAATGAAAGGTTTGTTTTTGTCACCCTGAGCGAACGGAGCGAGTCGAAGGGTTAATTTTTTAAATTTTGGATTTTAAATTTAATTTGAGCTTTGAATTTGGAACTTTGAACTTTATTTTGGGCGGGTGGTGGAACTGGCAGACACGCTTGCCTTAGGAGCAAGTGGAGAAATCCGTGGGGGTTCAAATCCCTTCCCGCCCACCATGCAGGAACTTTTCGCGGTTCAAGGCGGCGGCGATCCATTCTTTCGGCTTGGTTGACACGTTTTTCGTGTTTACGACCAAGTTCGAATAGGCCGAACGGATGATTTGCCGTCGTTTTGTTGTATCTGCCGTAGAATAAGCGAAGTACAGCAGTTCGAACTGCTCCAGCAGATCAGCGACACCTTGTAGGGGGGAGCGTTGAACGAGGGCATCGAGTTGATTCTCGATGTCCTTCTCGCGCATGGCGAGATCGGCCTGCGCTTGCTTGTACGTGTCCTCGTCCATGACGCCGCGGAGGAATGCGTCCACCGCCTTTTTTCCCTGACCCGCTGCCTGGTTGCGGAGCAGTTGAAGCCGCTGGCGTTCCTGCTCGACGAGTCGAAGCTCGTCCTTGGTCATGTCCTTGAGCACGGCGTGGACGACCTCCTTCTCCTCGGGCGAGAGCTTCACCGCCAGGAAGTCGCGTAGCGCGGCCTCCTCGACAGCCTCCTCGCGCACGCACGTGACCTCGTGCCCCCTGCTATGGCAGCGGTAGTACGTGTAGTCCTTGTGGACCTCGGGCGTGAGCGTCCGGCCGCAGTAGCCGCAAGAGAGAAGCTGCTTGAAGCGGTGGTCGTGCACGGTTCGGATCGCGTGCATGGTCTTGCTTCGGAGCCTCTGAACCTTCTCCCAGAGCGCGGCCGTGATGATCGGCTCGTGCTTACCTGGGAAGAGTTCGCCTCGGAACCGGATCAAGCCGACGTAGAACGGGTTGTCGAGTACCCGGCCAATGCGGTTCCACTTGATGGACTTGCCGCCTTGAGTTCGAAGTCCCGCACGATCCATCTCATCCGCCAGCCGCTCCAGCGTGTACTCGCCCGTGGCGTACAACTCAAACATTCGGTGGACGAGCGGCGCCCTCTCTGAATCCACGGGCTTGATGCAGCGCTCTGCTGCCAGCGTGCCCGGCGGCGCGTCGAGGTATCCGACAGGCGCTCGACCTGGCCATTGCCCGTCACGCACGCGGCCGTGCATGCCCTTGATGACCTCCTGGCGGAGATTGCGAATGTAGTGGACGGCCGTGGCCGCGAGGATGTCCATGGTGAACCTTCCGGCCGGATCCTTGCTCTCCAGCCCCTCGGCCGCGAACGCGACGTAGATGCCGGCGTCCATGAGGTCGGACACGGTCAGCCAGTCGCGGTAGTTCCGGGACGACCGGTCCACCTTGTGGAACACGACGCCGTCCGACTTCTTCGTGCGCAGCTCCTTCACCATGAAGTCGAACTGCTTGCGTCCCGCCTTTGCCGCGGTCTCCACGTCCTCGAAGTGACCGGCAACGCGCAGCCCGCGCCGCTCGCAGAAGCCCTCGATGACGCGGCGCTGCTCCTTGAGCGACGCGCCCTCTGCCTGCTCCTCGGTGGAAACGCGGATGTAGCAGAACACGTTAGAGACCGTCCTGGTCTCGTTAGTAGCGAGTGTGATTGCCATAGATGTAGTGTGTTACGAGTTAGCTCAAGAACGATCGTAGCGATCAGAGCGCGATCCGTCAATTGCGCCTGTGATCAATTTCAACGACAAGAAGCCGCCCCAGAGAGGGCGGCCTTTTTGTTTCATCGCGTACTTGTCCACAGGATTGCTCGCTGAACTCAGCCCAGAACGAGCATCAAACAGGTCATGTATGACCCTGTCGGCCTTTGGTTCAATCCATTACGCTATTGGTATATGGCAGACAAATCACCGCCATGCAGCTTGGAAAAAGAGATCGAGTCAGCCATGAAATGCGCGTGGCCGGCCATGACCGAGCACGACCTCGGAGCCGTGCGCGACGACATCGCGACCCTCTGCCGCGTGCTCCGCGAACAGCAAGACCTGCTCCGTCCACTCGTGGCCTTCAAGAGGGCGCTGGAGCGGAACAGGGCGGCGTGTCTGACTGACGGGCCGCGCAGCGACAGGTCGGGTTGTCCGAGTGACGGACAGCGTGGCGAACGAGTATGAGAAGCGAGAACCCCTCAACCGAATCCGAGTCCGTCAACTCCGTTGACACCCGTGCCATCGCCGCTGTCGTCGCGATGTTCCTCTGCTACTGGTACGGCCGCTACGGCGGCATCGGACGCATGGACGACCATGACCGCGACGACTTGCACGGACAAGACCATAGGCCGAAACGGCAATCGTAACTTGACACTGAAACCATATGCTACCCAAGACAAGGGCTGGTATTTCCACGTCGTGCCGGCATCGAAACCAGTGGCGGCTGATCCGCAAGCTGCGTGGCTTCACGCAGCGGCAGGTCGCCCGCTGTATCGGTCACCTCAACGTGGACTACTACCGCGACATCGAGTCCGGCAAGCGGATCCCCTCTGGCCGGTTGCTCGCCCGACTCCTATGCCTCCTGCACTGCTCCCTGCATCAAGCCTACCCGTGGCTCGTGTGGGAGGCGGAGGATTTCGTCGAGACGAGGTTGCGCGCCAGCCCAATGAAAAAGTCACCCCCTCCGTGGGGACAGAAGGCACGCTGTCAAAGCATGGCCTTGACCCCCACAGCGAAGGAGTGACCTACAAAACTTATCACATCGTAAGAGGCTGTCAACGAAGTATTCTATGACAACATCTACGGCGTTGCACAAACAAGAGCCTCTCATTCTGCGTGTCAGAGAGCAGGCTATCTTAGAGGCGCTCGCGAAACAAGCACAGGACTACGATGGCCGGCGTGTGGCCGAGACCTCCTACGACCAGCTTGCCCGCAACACGGGCTTGCCTTACCGCGACGCGGTCTGCGGTCTGCTGAGCCTCTGGCTCCGCAAGATTGTCCGAGGTAGCCTGCCACGAGTAACCCGCGAGACCGTCCGACTTGAACTGCGAGTCCACGACCATGATCATACCGCGGTCGAGAACTTGCCCGACTCGTCCACGCCGAACCAGAGGGTCACACCTGCCCCACTCTTGTCCACAGCGGCCGAGCCGATTCCTAACAACGTCATGAGAGAGGGGGACTATAGGGGGAGAGAGTCGAGTACCCAAAACGATGTTCCCCA
>JACRNX010000048.1 GCA_016214755.1 Candidatus Falkowiibacteriota bacterium | reverse complement strand
ATTAGATGATACTTTGCATAATATGTGCTATGTCCTTGTCTATAGAATTTCATATACTGCTATTCTACCACGAGGATAGCGGGAAGTCTTCATCCACGGGCTTACGCCCGTGGGATTAAGATCTGTTTTTCTAAATCCTAATATCGAAATTCTAAAATTGGGAAATTGGGGCTTATTTAGGATTTAGACATTCGAATTTAGGATTTTTATTTAATAATCTTGTTTATCCTGTTTTCCTTTTCTATCCTCATCTGTACATCTGTACCAATCTGTACATCTTGTATTTCTGTACATCTTGTATTATATTTGAAATCTCGCGAACCCGCCCACTTCGATTTTTTCGCCTGTCTTCGCCACCAATTGCTTAATCAGCGCGTCAATCGTCAATGACTCGTCTTTGATAAATGGTTGATTTAACAGACAAACTTCTGAAAAAAATTTCGTTAGCTTGCCCTCGATGATTTTTTCTTTAACCGCGTCCGGCTTGTTTTCGCCTTTCATCTGCTCACGATAAATTTCTTTTTCTTTTTCCAACACCGCCGCTGGCACGGCTTCTGGTTTCAAATATTGCGGCGACATGGCCACAATCTGCATCGCCAAATCGCGCGCCAGATTTTTAAAGTCATCAGTGCGGGCGACAAAATCGGTTTCGCAAAGAAGTTCGAGCATGGCGCCCGCCTTGTTATTAGAATGAATGTACGAGAAGACGATACCATCCTTGGCTTGGCGCTCGGCCATTTTTTTAATCGCCTTGGCTTCGCCCTTTTTGCGCAGGAGCTCCACCGCTTTATCAAAATCGCCGGCCGCTTCGTCCAGCGCCTTTTTGCAATCAACCATGCCTGCGCCGGTCTGCTCTCTTAATTTTGTCACGTTTTCTAAATCCGCCATATTTTTTATTTTAATTTATCAAAATAGCTAACATTATTCGCATCCTTCTCGTATTATGTCTGCCGTCAACGGCATTAACGATTCAGAAGCACCCCGGGGTTCGGGGTGAGCAACTGAGCGTCAAGACGAGCAGACAACACAACATTTAACGAGATAGCGAATTTGCCACCCCGAAACTTTTTGCCTACTTTTTGGTTACAAAAAGTAGGTCTGCGAAGCAAACTGCCTTGAAAATCCCAGAGGGATCCCATCGGAATATATAAACAACGTTTGCCTTCCTTACATTTAGCTTTATTCCTTTGGTTTTACACTCTCTTTTCCTTCTTTAACCGCCTCGGCCATTAAGTTGACGAACAAACGAATTGAACTGACAGCGTCGTCATTGCCTGGAATCGGATAAGTGACTAAATCCGGATTAACGTTCGTATCGCAAATCGCCACCACCGGTACGCTTTTGCGGTTCGCCTCGCTGATCGCCGTCTTTTCTTTTTTAATGTCAACGATAAAAATCGCGTTCGGAATTTTTTCCAGCCGCTCAATGCCGCCGACGATGATTTCCAGTCGCGCGATCTCGCGGTCAATATTCAACCGTTCTTTCTTGGTGTATTTGGCTTCGAGTTCGCCGCTCGCTTTCGCTTCTTTCAATTTCCGCAGTTTTTTCGCCAATCCCAAAATCGAATGCGCGTTCGTCAGCGTGCCGCCCAGCCAGCGGAAAATGACGTAAGGCATTCCGCAAGCGAGCGCCGCGTCTTTGACGATGTCCTGCGCCTGCTTTTTCGTGCCTAAAAAAAGAACTGTTCCGCCTTCGCTGACAGTCTTTTTCACGAATTCCAATGCCGCGTTCAAATACTCCAACGTCTTTTCCAAATTAATGACATGAATGCCGTTCTTTTCCGCGAAAATAAACTGCTTCATTTTCGGGTGCCATCTTGAACTCTGATGCCCAAAATGCGCGCCGGCCTTCGCTAAATCCTGCAAAGTTACGTTTGCCATATTGTTCCTTTTACCATTGTCATCCTGAGGTGCGAGTCCCGCCTCTGGCGGGACGAGCCTCGAAGGACGACAATAGTATTACCTCTACTTTCCCAATCAACACGGCCCGTTTCGACAACGAGCAGGAGCGTTGATTCTGACTATAGTATTGCTCTAAAATAGCCAAGAAAAGTATGTGATTTATTAATTTAATTTAAGATGGCTTTATAATAGCATAGTTATTCCGCGAAAGCAATACTTTGATAATCGCTTTCATAATTCTATAAAAAATGTTAATATATTATTGAAAAATAATCTGCGTTATTTTATGAAATACAAAACGCCGCTGGAACGTTATCGGAAAAAGAAAGAAAGAAAAATCGCCAAGGCCTATGGGTTAAAAATGACGGGTAGTGAAGCGCCCAGCATCGCTTCAAAATTTTCTCACTCTTCCCACGAATCAAAGGACTAAACGCGATGTTTTGTATAAAAACTTAAGAGCCGATGGCAATGTGCCATGGCTCTTTGTTGTTTACGTTATTTAAAACACTTTGCTGCGCGCGTTTCCCACCTGCCGCGCAAGTCAGAATGAAACCATACCTGGCCCTTGAGCAACCGTCCGCCGCCCATGCCGCCAGAGACGCCGCGCCCAGGGTGTTTGGTGTAAACGACCTCCGCGCCCCGGCCGTCGCCTTCATTAGAGCCCCATTCAGCGTCATCAATTTCTCTAAGCAACGAACGAATCGCTCTTTCCGCCTGTTTACGGTCTTTGGGCAACATCGCGATCGGTATAGTCAGATAAATCTGACCGCCCCAGTCACCGCTTAAAACAAGCCAAAGGTTGTCCTCGTTTTCTGTCAGAAACTTCTCGGTCAATTCAATGATGCAATCTTCTTTTCTCGGATTCACGTCATGGTCCACGGCCAGCTTCAGAATCGGGCACTCGAGCAGAGCGTTCATGTTCTTTTCCTTTGTTTTGTTGTTGTTGGATTACTACCGAACAAAATATAATAGCATACATTTTTCATCTTGTCAATCAAATAAATTTAAAATAAACTTATTTTATCTAAATTCAGCTATAATTAAATTAAAAAAACGCGGCGTTTTTTATTTTCTCAATTGTTCCAACTTATGGACATCACATTTTGATTCCGCACTCCATAAATAGTAAAAAAAATCGCGATCCGCTTGTTTTTCGCGGAAAAAATTTTCATCGTAGCTATGGCTACGACTCAAATTTTTTCACGCTCCAAAACTTCGCCGCTCATCGATTTTTTCTTATTTCTTAGTGCGTTTTCATAATGTGATGTCCATAACCGCTTCTTCAATTTTAAAATCCCCCACCCGCGTCCGTTCCAATTCTTTGAGATACCCGCCGACGCCGAGCGTTTCGCCGATGTCGCGCGCCAGCGAGCGGATGTAAACGCCCGGACCGCAGACAACACGAATTTTCAAAATCGGCCAAGCGTATTCCAAAAGCTCGATTGATTTAATTAAAACTTTGCGCGGCGCCAGCACAGAACGCATATATGCGTTCCCTACTCCGCGTCTTGCTAATTTATAAGCGGGAACTCCTTTGATTTTGATGGCGCTGAATGGCGGCGGACGCTGATAAACTTCTCCAACAAACGCTGACAGCGCCGTCTCAATCACCTCCTCCTTACCAAGGAGGGGGTTAGGGGAAAGTGTTCCCTCTGCATCAAGGCGGTCGGACAGCTCAAGAGCTGTCCCTACAACATTTATTTTCTCCCCTTCTTCATCGTCCGTGGAACTATATTCGCCCAATTTTATCGTCGCCAGATATTCTTTTTCTTTTTTGACGATTAGACCCAATTGCCGCGTCGCCTCTCGTCCAATGCCCACAACCAAAACGCCGCTCGCCAGCGGGTCGAGCGTGCCCGCGTGGCCAATACGCTGTTCGCCGGTTATTTTTCGAATCGCGTCAATAATATCATGCGATGTCGGGCCTTTTGGTTTGTTAATTACAATTATTCTGCTCATAATTTTTATCCTGAATGTCGCCCTTCGAGGGGTTTAAGGAACGGGTTTGCCAAGAGAATGCTTTTCAAACCCACCTCAGAGTGACATTAAGAGAGCGTCTTTATGTGTCATCCTGAGGTGCGAGCCCCGAAGGATCTAACACGCACAGCCCCTCAATATGCGGCGTCCTTGGAAAAAAATTATAAATTTTCAAAAATTTAACTTCATACCGCGCGCTTAACCATTTAATATCTCGGGCTTGCGTCGCGATATCGCAGGAAAGATAGATGATTCTTTTCGGTTGGACTTCAAGCAATTGCTTGATTAAATCGCGATGCAAGCCAGCGCGCGGCGGATCGGTGATAACCACGCTTTCAGGCGAGAACAATTTTTTTGTCGCTTCAATGCAGCTGCAAATAACTTCGCAGTTTTTTATTTTATTCCGTCCGACATTTTCTTCGGCAAATTTCACCGCCTCCTCGCCATTTTCGACAAGAATCGCTTTTTTAAACTGTTTATTCAACGATAAACTGATGGCGCCGACTCCGCAATAACAATCAATAACCTCGTCTTTTTTGTCCAAAAATTTGCCAATGTCTGCCAGCGCGTTCATAAACACAGGCACATTGACTTGAAAAAAACTTATCGCGCCATATTTCAATTTGACGCCATTGAACGTCTCTTCTAAATAATTTTGGCCTGACGCGGAAAGCAGTTTATCCGGCGTTGATTGCGGCGATTCGGGATTGGAAAAATATATCTGAAAACCAACAAATGCTTCGTCTATTTCTAGACACGGAGATAACTCAATACTTCTGTTCAAAAATAACGCCGCTATAACCTGTCCCGCTTCGTTCGCTCTTAATATCAAACTTTTTAAGTCCCTCGCTTGAACACATTTTTTGTTCAGCCAATCAACAATTTTTTGAGCCACAACATTAATCTCTTTTTTCGCCAGCGCGCAACCTTCTATCGCTTGAAGATTATGGCTTGCCCTTTCAAAAAACGCCAAAGAGACGCCATTGTTTTTATTTTGAACAAAACTATACTCGATTTTATTCCGATAACCAAACTGTTTTTCAGCGTACGCGATATCTAAACCCAAAATATCTTTAAGCGCGCCGATTTTGTAATATGTCTCGCTGGCGATCAACCGCTTCCACTCATTTTCTTTTTCCCAGGACAGAATCTGCCAGGGGCCACAACATAAATAATGCTTTTCAAGCGGCGCGATTCGATACGAAGATTCTTTAATTATCTTTTTTACGAGCGCTTCGGCATAATTCTTTTTTTGCCTGTCTAACTCAATCTCTGCTTCCTCTTCAGGCAAAGCGTTCCAACAAAAAACCGCCTTACCGTCCAATCGCCCCAATCCTTGTCCGCCGAAAACCAATTTATCAATTTTTATTTTGGACATACTACATCAATATTTTAAAACGTCTAATTTTTTGCGTCAATCACGATCAGTGCGTGAAAATCTTGATAAAGACGATGATCGCGCCTTATTTTGTCTTCAAATAAATGTTGCAAATGTTCATAGTCCAACTTACGCGCGAGTTTCAAGCGTTTGACCAACCGCTTTGTGTACGCGTCAATGATAAAAATCGGTTTGCCAAGCGCGTAATTCAAAATACTGTCCGCTGTTTCACGACCAACGCCCTTAAGCGCCAAAAGCTGTTTTCTTATTTTTGCAAGTTTCAACTTCTTTGCTGACGAAACGCCGTTAATTTCAAAAAAATAATCAGCAATGTTGACGAGGTATTGCGCTTTAACTCGATAAAACCCGGACGGCCTAATCATCTCCTGCAATTTTGTCCGCTCACGTGAATATTGTCCAAGCCGCCGAATTTTCGAAAGCGAACAAGCTCGCGCTTTTTTCAAATTAGCTATCGCTTTCGACACATTGCGCCAGTTGGTGTTCTGCGTCAAAATCGCGCCGATAATAACCTCTTCGCGTTCTTGTTTCGTCTTGTTTCGTTTGCACCAAAGCTGCCACTGCCCTGCCGGCGCGCCGTGTTTTTTTCGCAGTTCGCGATATAATTCTTGAATTTTATTCGCTGGCATAATCCTGCTTAACAGCATAGGTCATCACCAAACAAAAATCAATCCTTGCCTAACCCACAAAATCAAAAAGTTTGGCAGTATTATGCCAAACAAACTTCCGCTAATCCTCCAATAGACCAGGTATCCAACAAGCAGCGAACGCTTTCTTTTTATTCCAATGTTCAAGCGCCCAGTCTACTACTTCGGACCAAGTAATTTCTTCTTTTCCAAACCGCGATTGCACTTTCTCAATTGACGGCAAACCATAATTCGTTGGATCAAGATCTTGATTTTCATAAAAAGCTCTGACGCTGCTTTCCTGGTACTGCCTTTGCAAACGCCGCAATGTTTTCATTTCTCTATCAGTCTCGATGAAACCAGCGTTTTTTGCCGCCCCAATCGCTAAGGTTAGCGCGTGGTAGTATTCAAAGGATTCATCATTTGGACCAATATACCACTTGTCAGGATCAGGTTTCATTTTTCCCTCCTATGCTAAAGACAATTTTTGACCGAATTTCATTATATCATAATCAAAATTTTTGTCAAGCGTTGCTACAATAAACAATAAAGAGACGCGATAAATCGCGTCTCTACAAAAATGCTGACTCCATTCAATTTAACTTACTAACACTTCTATTTTATTATCCCTTGTCTCCTTTTTAATCACCCGCCAGTGATATAAATACAGCGGCAAACCGACAAGCATCAGCGCTAAATTGATTGAAGCATTTTGGTGTCGGTGGCTCAGAACAGGATCGACCTTATCGCGTTGCTCCTTCCAATTTTTATAATCTGAAATTAAATATTTTAACTGATCTATTTCTTCCTGAGTTAATTGGACAGACTTCTTGGGATTTAACTGTTCGACGTTCATCTTCGAAACAAATTCCGCCGGGTAGGGCGGTATATTATAATTGAGCCGCTCCTCTTCTTCCGCCAATTTAAACACCCACGCTTTAAGCGCCATATCAATAAATCGCACGCTACCAATAGTAATCAGCACTAATCCCAACAACGTAAAAAGATACAAATAAATTGTTCTGATAACGCCGTTTTTAGTCATAATTTAAATTATTTATAATCAATTATTTATTCACGATTTCCGAAGCCGCGGCATCCCAAGCCAAGTCAAAAAGCGCTTTAAATGTTCGCGCGATTTCCTTGTCACGAATTAAAATCGCGGACAATTTTTCGCGCAGAGGCGAAATCTTCATCAAATTGCCATGGATGCTGATATCGCAATGAAAAAATGCCTTTCTGTCGTCAACTTTCAGGCGCATGCCGTCCGCCGTACTTTTCAATTCTCCTGCTTGCCAATTATACAAAACTTTCGTTTTCGCGCCCTGCCTTAATCTAATCTGCCGATATTTTTGGCGTTCGGCGTCAGTAAACAATGATTCCAACAAGTCGCGATTATAAATCATCCGCACCGGCTCGCTCTTCGCGCCTCTTTCCTGATAAAATTCGTCGAGGCAATTTAGCAGACCTTGTTTGCCTTCAAAAAATTTTACCACTGATTTATCTTTCATCCGATTATGGATTGAACGCAAATCAGGTAAAATACGTTCAAAATAATTCTTCATTTCCTCGATTTCTTTTTTCTTGATTTCAAAAATCGAAAGCAGCGCCTCTGGCGCGCCGCTGGCGTACAACGTCTTTCCGTTCTGTTCAGCGGTGGCGCATAATCCTTTCTCAATCAGAGACGCCAAAACAGAATAGGCCGTGGCGCGGTTAACGCCGGCCAGTTTGGCGATATTTTGGACCGACGCTTGGCCCAGCTCCAACGCCGCTAAATAAACTTTTGATTCTTTTTCCGATAAGCCAATTTTTTGCAGTTCTCTTTCCATAATAATGCGATTAAGGTTTAGTTGATCAGCGAGACAAACTACTTTGTCATCTTGAACATAATATGTCTCCCGAACAGTGTCATGCTTCGAGAGCCTCAGCATGACAAAAAGCGGCAGCGTGACAATAAGATGTCTCACCCTGAGGTGTCATCCTGAGGTGCGAGTCCCGCTTCTGGCGGGACGAGCCTCGAAGGATCGAAGGGTGACATCGAAGTACTCTCGAAGGATTGGTTCAGAATCTTTTGACAAATTGTCTTATCTCACTTTTTAAAATTATATCACAAAAACATAAATTAATAAAAATGAGGCCAGATAGATGCTATCTGGCCTCGGGGAAATTGGCGACTAGGGCGCTGAATCTCCCCTTTTCGATCAGGGATCCGAGAGCTCTCTTACTCCATTTTTTTCGGCTATTGAAACGACCCTCGTCTCATAAATGCCGATCGACATGGAACAGATCAAGAAAATAGAACTCATGGCGCGGATCCCCTCTCGAACTTCGTACTTCGAGCTTCCTCCTTTTTTTCGTGGAGGAGGATGTCGGATGACGAAATGTCAATCCTCCATCTCCCTTTCCCCCTTTCTGTGGCGTTAAGATCTTTTTTCTTTTTATTCGTCATCAGTAACTCGGAAACTTGAGCGAAATAGCTTACTCCCTGCGTCCTGCCGCTGGCCGCCACAACCAGCGGTCAGGACGTTTCGGGAGCGCCCTAGTCGCCCATTTCACCCCTCCTTTCATTTTGGGTTCACCAGCAGTATATCATCTGCTTAAAAAATTGTCAAGCGGAATAAACATTGTTGAAAAATAAAAATGAAAAATGAAAAATGAAAAAATTTTATCGCCGCAAAATAATTATTATTTGTCTGACGAAATCAACAAAATCATCATTGTCTTCTTGTGTAAATTTGATATAAATTAACGAATAACCTAAAAACAACGTTGAAAAAACTTGACAAACTTTTAAATGTTTGCTATACTGCCAAAACAAGTCCGGAAAATTCGTCGAAGCTCCTTGAACACTTTTCGGGCTTGAATTCTCGATTAGCTGTCCGCCTACAAAATAACATTGAATGTATTTGGGGCTTGGACTGGCAATCAGAATTATAAGGAGCTTCATCTGGCCCTATGTCACACTGAGCTTGTCGAATGTGCGACATAAAAGTTACCTTATCTTAACTGCCGCCCTGCTGATTTTATTTAACGAAATCAGTAAGGCGGTAGTTAGGATCAAAGGCAGTAAAGACCTTTGAAAACCTGACAAAAAGAAATCTACCACCAAGCGAGGGACGCTTGATGGTCGCTCGGCAGCTGAAACTTCAAACCATAAGGAGGTATGAAATGCTCCAGCTGCAGCTCTTCGTTCAGGCGGCCACCCCTCGCACTCGCATTGCTCGTCGTTCGGAAACCCATCCGAACCGAGAAGGAGCGCCGGCTTACTACCGAACGCTCCGCGAGCAGGTGAGCCAAATCCTCTTGACCGGGACACTGGGGAACACGTTCTACGCTTCGGGCCGTGAACTCGGCGAAGAAGCCATGGACGTGCTGCTCCAAGCGCGGGAGGAGTGCCCTGAATTTCTGGCAAAGGCGCTTGTCTATGCCAGAAAATTCGGGTGCGTGAAAACCCTTCCGACTCTCGGTCTCGCTGTGCTCTCTGGCGGCCGGGGCAAAACCCGTCCGCACTTCGAAGCCGCGTTCGACCAAGTCGTACTGATTCCGGATGACTTGAGGGCGTTCGTCGCTCTCTGTCTTTCGGGAAAAGTACCTGGTCGCAACGGCCTCGGCGGCGTCGCGCGCGAAGCGGTGCGGAAGTGGATCGCTGGCATCTCGGAGTACCACGCGTTGAAGTACGGTTCGGCTGCTTCGCGCGAGGTAACGCTTCGGGACATCCTGCGACTCGCTCATCCGCATCCGCGGAGCGCGAACGTTGCCGAGCGTTTCGGCTGGCTCGTTAAGGGAAGTGAGGGGCTCGGCGATGACGAATCGCTGAATCCCCAGATCCGCCGGCTGGAAGCATTGAAGCAGGCGCAGAACGATGACGAGATCGTGCGGCTGATCCACGAGGGTCATCTGCCGTTCGAAGTCGTTCTGCCCAGCGTCAAAGCAGCACAGCCAGCGGTCTGGGAGGCCCTGCTCTACAACGCGCCGTACATGAACCTTCTCCGCAACCTCGTGGCGTTCACTCGCCATGGTGTGTTCGCGAAGAAGGACAATGTGTGGTACGCGGTAGAGCGGCTCACCGACCAACGGGCCGTCGAACGTTCGAAGGTACTCCCCTTCCGGTTCTTCGACGCCTGGCGCGCGTATTCCGAGAAGTGTGATGCTCCAGACAACCAAATCGCTGACGCGATTCGGAAAGCGCTGGAACTCTCCTTCTCCAATATGCCAACGCTCGGCAACCGCCAAGTGGCCATCGGCACTGATGTCAGCGGTTCAATGTGCGGGCCGATCTCTGATAAGGGATCAACTCGATGCATTGACATCGCCGGCATCTTTACCGGTGCGCTCATGCGGCGGATCGAAGGACGCGCGATTCCGCTTCCTTTCTCGACCCAGGCGCACGCCAACTGCGGACTTTCCGGTCGTGATGAAATACTCACAACCGCTGAAAAGGTCGCGCGGATTGGCGGCGGCGGCACTGCAATCGGAGCGCCGGTGGAATATCTGCTCCAGCGCAAGCTGGCAGTGGATGTCTTCATCGGCATTACCGACCAAGAAGATTGGGCGTATGGCGAAGGAATGTCGTGCTCTGGCAGATTCTTTAACCTGTGGCGTCGCTACAGGCAAGAGGTTGCTCCATCAGCACGCGCATTTCTCGTCACCATCGCGCCCTATCGTGACGCTGTTGCTCCTGCGGGCGAGAAGGGAATCCGCTTCATCTACGGATGGAGCGGCTCGGTGCTCAAGTACATTGCTCTTGACCTGGAGTCCGGCGAAAGCCAGATGAAAGCGATTGAGCAAATGCGCTTGAAATCCGAGGCAGAATCCACGGAACAGGAGTCCGGAGACAGCGACGAGGACGCGCAGACGGCTTGAAATCCAAAACTTCGAGCCAGCCCGCATCCGCGGGACTCCCCGTCTGACTGCGCGTGCCCTTCCCCCGTAGCTTTAGCGAAGGGGGACTTCTTCCTTCACTGCGGTAAGCGATGTGCGAATCGCCAACTGCGGGTATTGGAAGATGGCCAAAGGGACACTAGGGTAAAAGACCGAACCCACTGGTTTGTTCAGTCATGAACAGGCCGGTCCCGCTTTCTTTGCGGGTAGTGAATAAATCAAGGGGAAAATTCTGTTCTCTCTCGGATAAAACGCAACGCGTTTTGTCCGCTCCTCAAAATTCAGAAGTGAATTAAAAGTAAGTTAGAAATATTTTTTCTAACTTCTGACTTCTAATTTCTAACTTCTAAATTTCGAGGAGACGAAGGGGGACGTCTTCTCGGCTTTATGGTGTTCTGCATGCCTCCGAGGGGCAGACAGGAAACCCAGAAGCCAAGCGCGGAAGCGGCGGTAAAGCGGCCTTAGCAAATAATTGCCCATTGACCCTTGGAACGAGATTAATTAGTGTCCGGACACTAGTTAGTTGAGGGAAAAGGATAGGGCTGTCGGCTGAGGTTACTTCAAATAACGGCGATCAAGCTAATTCTCAAAAATCGCTCGCAAGAGGATTTTGAGAAAAAAACGCCATCGCTGAACGCGCTAGTTTCTCCTAAACCGGTTTAAGTAACAGCAAGTTATCTCGAACCCAAAGGAGTGGTGAAAGATAAATTGCTGTTAAGGAGCGGCGTGGGAGTGCCGGCTAACTCCCTAGCCAGATAGTGCCCCTTAACCAAATTTGCCCATTGACACTGCCGCATCTGGTGTCCCGCTATAGCGGGATTCACGCGACAGTAAGGGCTGAAGGTTGAGGTTACTTCGATCAAACATAAAAAATGTTGATTGAAGAAGGCGCTACCATGTCCGCTCCACCGGTTCTCTCTCAAGTGCAGTACTTTGAAAAACGCTGTTCCAGACATGTTGTCTGGACAGCAAACTGTTCCATCCCGCAGACAGACAAGAGAAGGAGACCAAATGGAGACCAAGACCGAAACCATGACCGTTTCTAAGGCACTTCGTTTCGTCAAGTCGCTCAAGGGTCAGCTCTCCAAGCTGAACAGCCGGGCGCTGGAAATTCTTAATTGGGAAAAAGGCAAAGAACCGAAAGCGGACTTCGGCGATGTGGTCGCCGAGAAGGACCGGCTGACAAGGTTACTGATTCAGGTCAAAGCCGCGCTCTGCGCCGCCAATTCAACCAGTTTCATCGAGTTCGAGGGTGTCAAAATCCTTGTGCAAGAAGCCGTCTATCTGATGGCTGAACTCAAGGGCGAGAAAAGTTTCTACGAGGCACTTCAACTGCATTGGAGCGAAACCATCGACTTCCCTCGCACAGTAGTGACAGAGGGTGAGAAAAAGGGTGAACTGGCTTACAAGGAAGTCAAGCGGACATTCGAATCAGCAATGACTGAAGAGGTCCGCCGGGAAAAGGTGGAGCAGATTCAAAAGCGAATGGACGAACTAAACGACGCCCTTGAGGCGCACAACCACGCGACGACGATTGTTTCCACTTAATAAACCCATGGCCAGCAGACCCCTTCTGGGTCTGTCTGGTCTCGGCAGGGAGTGGAGGAGGAAAGTGGTTCGGCACTTCCACCAGCAAAGCCTTAATTTCAAAGTTTTATCTTAAACCGAGAAAAGCGGGCCAAGCAATGGAAGATCGTAATTTTTCCAGCGGCAACGCTGAAAAAATTATTAAGGATGAGTCCAGAAAATGAAGCTGACGCTGAAGCGGCACATTAGGTCTTTTGACCGTGCCCGAATAGGGTTCATGGTTCAGGGACTCAAATGTGAAGGCATAAGCGTCAAGCTTCAACAATCAGGATTCAAGACTCATTCCGCCGAACAACCGACCAATCCCCTCCTTGCCGCCTTTATACAAGATAGCCGTCAATTCTCACATTGACGGGAAGCGTTCTAGAGCAACCGAGGCAACAGATCTGGCCTTGTGGCTCGGAGGCAAATTTCACAATGAAATTTGCCTCCTTTGATTTTCGTATTTTTTGATAGGGCTATTTAAACGTCATTTTTTATAATGATAATTATTGGACAACCTTTCTGTTGTTTTAAAAAATAATTTCTGATAACATAAAACCAGACGGTTCTTTACAAGGAGGCAAAATGGAAATCGGCATTATCGCTAACCCAAAAGCTGGCAAAGGATGGCGGGAGCTGGAAGCAGTGCATCGGTTCGCGGCCAAACAAGGCATTACGATTATAGTGACAAATCACATTTCCGAAATTTCTCGCGCGCTGATAAAATTGCTGAAAGAAAAAAATGTCAAAATACTTTTGGTCTACGGCGGCGACGGCACTTTGCAAAAAGTAATTGACATTCTGATTTTCGAAAAAGCCCGTGGAGCGATCCGAGAACTGCCTTTAATCATCTCCTTGGGCGGCGGCACCATGCTCGCGGTCCACCGATGGCTCGGCTGGAAGCGAAGACCGATCAGCATCATTAAAAAAATCACGCGAACGCCGATTGCCCATTTGCCGCGCCGGAAACTGCGGCCGCTGCAAATTCATTTTACTAATGAACAAGGGCAAGAAGAAACGCGCTATGGATTCATTTTTAACTTAGGCGCGATCGCGAGAATCATCGAAAGATATTCCAGCGAAGGCAGTTCTTTTGGGAATGCCGTAAAACACACTGTTCTCGGCATTAGCGCCGGAATCGCTGGCTTTCCCTTGAGCCATAAAAGAATGATCAGCCAATTTAATGCCCGCATGCTCGCTGACGACAAAGAGATCGAACAATCCCAGCCGCTGACGATAATTTGCAGCGTGACTGAAAGCTTGCTTTTTGGCGCCGCGCCTTTTAAAAGTCAGCGGGAAAGCAACCAGTTCTACGCGATATGTTACGAGAAAACCGCGACGAAAATTGCTTTTCTGATACCGCTCCTTATGCGCGGAACGTTTGTTCCGCCGACATCGAAATTTTTCAACGAACCTGTGTTTTCATTTGAAGTTGTTCCTGAAAGCGAACAAATGTTTAATCTTGACGGCGAGGTTTTCTACGTCAAAAAAAAGACTAAAATCCGCGTTGAACTCGGGCCGGAAATAGAATTTATTCCCGCTTTCCGCAAACGTTAACAAAATTAAAAAGGACGCCTAGCCAAGCCAAACGTCCTTTTTTATTTTACCTTGAATAACCCCCTCTATCCCCCTTATCCCTTCGATTTTACTCAGGGCAAGTCTAAGGGGGAAGGTAGACGTCTACTAAAATACATCAAAATTTATTTAAAATTTACTATTGCTAATGGAGCCGTTAGCCCTGCATTTTGCGGGGGACCTACTCCTTACCATACCCCGCATTCTGCGGGGTACCAACTGAGCTACTAAACAATCTTTATAACCCAAATTTTTATATCATGGAGCCGACGACCGGAATTGAACCGGTGACCTACTCCTTACCATGGAGTTGCTCTACCAACTGAGCTACGTCGGCATCAAACGATAAAGGGGAAAATTTTCAATTCTCGATCTAATGAATTCCCGCCCCTTATATTAATTTCTTGTTTTTGTCACCCTGAGCTTGTCGAAGGGTTAATTTTTTGATGGATTAAATCTGCTCAATTTTATTTTGATATTCTTTCAATTTTTGGTTTTCCGGATTAACCGCCGACAATCGGGAAAGCATTTCTTCACCGGAATTTTTATCCCTCAGCATTATATTAATCTGAATCATTTGGTCAAGATACTTTGGATTATTCGGCTCTAATTCGAGCGCTTTGCCAAAATTTTCCTTCGCTTCAATAAAATTTTCCATTTGCGAATATACCACGCCGATGTCAAAAATAGCTTCCGCAATCTCGGCGACACGCTCGGCTGTTTTATTTTCTTCCGCCCGCCCCCTTTTCCCCTTTTGTAAGATTTTTAAAATAAACTGCCGCGTCTCCAACGCCTCCTTATATTCCTTTTTTCGCGAATAAATTTCCGCTAAGCCGCGGTAAGCGTTAATGTTCTTCGCGTCAAAACTGATAATATCAATGTAGGTTTTTTCCGCCTCATTAAGATTTTCCGTCTTTACGCAATTCTCCGCTTGCTCCAATAAATGCGCAAGCTTCACGGACAAATCTTTCGCGCAAGGGGGTTTGTTTTTGTCTGATTCCTTTTGATAAAATCTTTCCAATTCAAGGCATTTCTTCCAAATGTTCTGGAAAAAAATTTTCACGAAATTAGCTACTGGAACCGTTCCTTTCTTAATAAGCTCCTTGCTTTTTGCGGTCTGCCTTTTCATCCGCTCAAGTAAAATTCTTTCTCTTACCCGATTCACTTGCGTTGCTGGCACGGTTTCAACGTCAAGTACGCGAAGTTGAGGAACTTTTCTAACCACGATAAAAATCACGCCGGCCAGCGAGAGAACGACAACGCTAATTAAAATAATATCTAAAACCATACAGTTAAGTTCAAAACTCCAAGCTCAAAGTCCAAAGTAAATTCAAAATCAAAAATTTAAATCTTTGATCTCATCTGTACATCTGTAACAATCTGTACATCTTGTATTATCAATTACCAATTACGATTTACGAATTACGTCCTTCGAGGCTCGTCCCGCCGTTGGCGGAACTCGCACCTCAGGATGACAATTGTGTTTCCTCTGTCACCCTGAGCTTGTCGAAGGGACGAGTTACTCTTATGCTTTTCCCGCGCTACCAAAAATTTTCATTTTTCTTTCAACAACTTCCTGCATTTCCGCGATGGCCGGTCCTAAAATCTTACGCGGATCATATTCTTTCTTGTTTTCACTTAAAAATTTCCGCTCAGCGGTTGCGAAGGAAACGCGGAGCTCGCTGTCGATATTAACAACCCGAATGCCCAATTTGATCGCCGCTTTAATCTGATTGGCGGAAAAGCCAGACGCGCCGTGTAAAACCAGCGGTATCTTTATTAAACGACTAATTTTTTCCAGTTGTCTTAAATTGAGCCGCAGACGTTTTTTCTCAACAATTTTCTCGACGCCGTGATAATTGCCGATGGCCACAGCCAAAGTATCAACTGCGGTTTGCCGAACGAAACGAACCGCTTCCTCGGGTTCGGTTAAAAAGGCCTCGCCTTTTCCTGTTTTAATCCAGTCCTCCGCTCCTTCCAAACGGCCCAATTCGCCTTGCACCCAGACGCCTTTCGGACGCGCGAATTTGACGACGTTTTTGGTCAATCTAACATTGGCCGCGAATGGCCGCGCCGAGCCGTCAATCATGACCGAAGAATACCCCATCTCCACGCATTTTTTAATTAAATCAAAATCATGACCATGGTCAAGATGAATAGCAATCGGCACAGATACTTTTTCCGCCGCGGCTTTAATTAACGCGAACAGTTCATCAAGCCCAGCGTATCGAATCGCCCCTTCTGTAGTTTGAATAATGGCCGCTGATTTCATTTTCTCAGCCGCCCGACACACTGCCTGAATAATTTCCAAATTATTCACGTTAAACGCGCCGACCGCGTATTTTCCTTTAACCGCCGCCTGAATGATTTTTTTAATGTGAACTAACATATTGTTTTTTTCTCTCATCTCCCCCTTACCAAGGGGGAGACACAGAGGGGGTCTCATTGCCCTCTCGCCGAGAATGTCTCTCCTTCGGACGCGATATTATAAAATTCTTCAATGTCCAAGCTGGCAGCGCCGATCAAGAGTCCGTCCAAAAATTTCGCCGACCAAAAAGCCGGAGCAATAATACTGTTCACGCTGCCGCCGTAAATAAACCGAACATTATTATTATAAAATTTTTCCGAATACATGGCGCTTAACGTCTTTTTAACTAAAAACGCTATCGGCGCCAATTCATCTGGATCCAAAAATTGACTGCCGCCGACCGCCCAAACCGGCTCATAAGCGATAATTATTTCTTTTTCGGGCAAGCCGCTGACTTTATAAATTGAATCATATAATTGTTTAATGATAACACTTTCTGTTTCATTGCGCATTCGCTCTTCCGACGTTTCGCCAACGCATAAAATCGGAATCATGCCCGCGCCATAGCATTGGTTGATTTTGCCGGAAACCATTTTTTCGGTTTCATTCAATTTTATTCGGCGTTCAGAATGGCCGATAATCGCGTACTGACAGCCGATTTCCCGCACTTCGCCGGCCGATACTTCGCCGGTGAAAGCCCCTGATTTTTCGAACGCCACGTCTTGCGCTGCCAATTTGATATTTGTCCCATTAAAAATTTCCGACACCTCTTGCAAATGAACAAAACTGGGCGCGACGACAATTTCAAGTTGTTTAATTTTTTTCAGTCGTTTTTTAAAATCCTCCGCCAACTGTGTCTGCGTCTGATGATTTAAATTCATTTTCCAATTGGCGATTAATATCCTCCTCATAATTTTATTTTTTGAGAGAAATATTTCTTTGACTTAAACGGCCCAATGGTTGCCAAGTTAAACTTATCTATCGTAAAAATTTCCGCGGCGATATTCCGCAGCTGTTTCCTCGTAACCGCCTGGTACTTTTTCATTTTCTCTTCCGGCGTCAATATCTTGTTTTGAAGCAATTCCTGCTTGGCGTAATATTCCGCCGAATTCGACGAGTCCTCCAAATTTAAAATTATCTTGCCGCGCAAGAATTCTTTAGCGTTTCTCAATTCCTTGGCTGTTACTCCCGCTGTTTTTATTCTCTTAAGTTCACGACTGATGATATCCATCGCCTCTTCGATTCTTGACACGTCCAAGCCGGACTGAATAATAATGTCGCCGCAGTCTTCGTAAAAATTCGGGAAGCAGCGGATAAAATAGCACAATCCAGATTTTTCGCGAACCGCCGTGAACAATCGGGAACTCATGTTCCCGCCGAGCACAATGCTCAAAAGATGCAGACCGTAGGCGCGCGGGTCGTTATAGCCGTAAGCGGGAAATCCTAAAGCGATTTGCGCCTGCCTCGTTTTCCGAAAATGCAATTTAATACGGGGTGCGTCTTGTTTTGATCCCAAAGCGGTAAAAATTCTTTTTGAAAAATTTTCTTTTGGTTTTATTTTATTAATAAATTTTTTTTCTAGAATACTTTTTGTCTTTTTGTCTATTTTGCCGGCGATAGCGATAACCAAATTATCAGCCGCGTAATATTTATTTTTAAAATCTAAAATTTTTTCGCGGCTGATTGATTTTATTACTTTCCGCGGGCCACAGACCTCGCGCGCCAGTGAACTTCCTTGATAAATCGCTTCCTCAAGCAAACTCTCAATGTGCATAATTGGATTGTCGTGATACATGTTGATTTCCTCGACAATCACCCCACGCTCCCGATTTATTTCTTTTGGCAAAAAGGTTGAATTTAATAAAATATCCGACAAAACATCAATCGCCAGCGCTTGTTCTGATTGGTCAACTTTCACAAAATAACCAGTGTAGTCTTTGGAAGTCATGGCGTTGAACTCCGCTCCGACGCGATCAACTTCTTTGCTGATATCCAAAGTTGTCTGCCTTTTTTTCGTTCCCTTAAACATCAAGTGTTCAATAAAATGGGAAACGCCGTTAACGTCTTTACTTTCGTATCGCGAACCAACGCCGAATAAAAAAAGCACAGTCACGGCTTTCGTGTCGCGAGACGGAATCATTAACAATCTAATTTTGTTTGGATAACGAAATTTCTTAAACATTTCATTTTGTCCTCGCAATGCCATGATCGTTTACGTCATTGCGAGGAGTTAAACGACGAAGCAATCTCAGTTTTTCCTTACCTCCAACTTCCAATTTATTATACCCTATCTTTGCTAAAAAAAGAAGAGGGCCGATGTTCAGCTGAACACGGTCCTCTATTGGTGGCAACGGGGGGCTCGACTCCCCACTTCCCCTGTTCGGGGTCGGGAACGGTTTTCCGCTCCAACCAGACCTTGGTACAAGGCTGGCTCTGCCTACCATTGACAGCATTGCCATAGTAACAAAGTATTATAGCACATTTATTATTTTTTGTCAATAATTTCATCTACTCTAAATTTTGGTTTAATAGTAAATAAATTAGGATGAATTCAGTATCGTTTCAATCAATTTGTAGCGGCGACAACGTTTCAGGCCATTATGATTATTCAGTAGCTTTTTCAATTTACTAAAGTAGCCTTCCAAGGAGTTATTGGTGT
>JACRNX010000047.1 GCA_016214755.1 Candidatus Falkowiibacteriota bacterium | reverse complement strand
CGCACTTTGCCATACTTTTTAATTCGATTTGAACCGCACTCAACGCACTTTTTTTGTAGCCATAATGATAAAAGTTAATATTTTGGCTACATTATGACACAATATGGGATTTTCAGCATTACATTTTGTTAATTAAACCTAAAAAATTAAAGGGCCGTTTTTTAAACGACCCTTAGTTGCATCTATTTAACTTCTTTATCCATTGCTCGAAGCATTTCAACCATAGCGCAATGCACCTTGGTAAAAGGACCGCCTGCTTCAATTGCGCCGGCTAATGAATTAGCGGCACCAACGGCAACCTCCATCATCGAACGCCCATTGGACGAAGATTCAAAATGTTCAACTAGTCGCGGCGCAAGCGTCAGCCCTCCTCCTTCGGTGGCCGCGAGTAATTGCGACTTTTTCAATAGTCCCTTCAACACCAAATGCGGAGTGAACTGATCAGGCAACTCTTCCTTGTGCAACTCGGCGGCCGCGGCGTTAACCCCGCCCATCCACTGAATCGCGTGCAAAAGCGCCAAGTCAGTTTCAAGTCCTTGTTCGCTTTCGCCAGTAACCGTTGGCAAGTAAAAATGAAGCATGCTCCCGAGCGCGCGAGAAAGAAATGGACGCGTGCCGCACTTCGCGCATTTAGCAGAATCAATACTGAAGGCAAACATGTTGATTGTTACCATTGTTCCGCAAGCCGGGCAGACCCGCCCTATATACATTAAATCAAAATCCCATTTTTTGCTGTTCGGCAAGATACCTCGCGGCGCCAAACGTTCAATGTCGCTCGACGAAACATTTTGCAGCAAACTCCATGGGTCAAAACGCCCGATGGCAATCGGCTCTTCTCCGTCCCTGTCTTCGCACAACTCCCAGCGGATTGGCGACATATACGCGCCTGCCACGCCATTGCCGATGAGAATTTGGGCAGCCGCTAAATCATCGCCTTCAATCATCCCAACCGTGCGGTCGGTCGCAGGATTCCTCAAATTCCACATATATCGAAGAGATTGCTTGCCTGTCGGCCTCCCGGCCAGCTGATGCGGTTTCAAGTAATAACGCCGATACCATTTCAATGATTCTGGCGCGTGATTCAAACGGAAATCAACTATCGCTCCTTCCGCGCTTTTGTATCCCGGATGAAGCATCAGCGCCGATGGCTCGAGATTTTCGCCTTCAAGCGGCGGCATCCTTACCGGCAATTGCGGTAGACCAACATCCCCAACCTTAACTAGTCCGTTTGGCATTTTCTTCCTCCTTTGCCTTTTGCCAGACCAGTTCCAAAAGCTGTTCCAAATACATAACAAAATCTTCAAGTGCCTTACAAATCTTATCTGTTTTTTCTCGCGTCTCAACAAGCGGCATCGCGTCATAATCTTCTGATCGGGTAAATAAAAACCACTCTTCGAGTCCGCTTAAGTCATTCACTATTTGATAAAATGCTACTTCGCATTCTTCAATATTATCGAGAAGCCACTTTCGATGTTCTGTTTCTGTTAATCCTGCGATGCGCGAATGAACGTGCCGGCCATTTCTAATTTCCGCTTTTTCCTGTTGATAATATTTCTGAAATGTTTCGCGAAAAAACCTGCACAGCAATTCATTATTCAACTTTGGGAAAATGCTCTTTTGAAAACAACCGATTATTTGGTCAATCGAATAATCTTTCGTACTTTCCAAATATTTTGACAATGGCAATCCGTGAAAAACTTTTCCAATTAACCAGCAAGTAACAGCCGTAGCGCAAAGGTCAATAAAGAAAACTTCAGTAGGCGAACTAGCTCGTCCTGCTATCACGAAACGCCCTTCATCTTTTTCCGCGATCAAACGCAGCAATTCTCTCACGATCATGTCATTTCTGGTTGCCGCCGCGAAATCCGCGCTCGAATAATTGCAATGGCCGCATTCCATCATTGATGGAGTAAAAATTAAAATTTCCTTCGCAAAAAACTTATTGCAATTCGGGCAACGATGGGTGAGAAATAAACCATCAAAATCCCAATCATCAATATGCGTTCCAACGCCAATAATATTATTACCCAGCGCGCGCCGCAATTTCTCCTGATCAGGAGAGCAGAGGTCAAAAAAATCAAACCGACCCATTGCCTCAAGCTGTCCGCATTCAAAATCGCGATAAAGCTCCCAGCGCACGTCGGTAAGCAATTTTCTTTTGTTAACATTGGCGATGGCCAAACGAAGAATATCAATATCCGGCTCACCTTCAAAAATGCCAATGAGCGCGTCTTGTTTTTTGCTCGTTCTGTCTAATTTCAAAACCTGCCAAAGCCGCGTTCGTCCCCATTTCGCGTCAAACCAGTAAACCTTGCGAAAACTGCACCATTCAGCGCGGAAAGCAAATCTGAATTTCTGAAAAATCGTTGGCTCTTCCTCTGATGAAATTGTCAAGGTGCCTGCTTGCGCTTTAACTAAATCAACGTTTTCTCTCATGGCCATGTTTTCCCCCTTTCATCCTTTTATAACATAACACCTTAACTTATCAAAGTAAATCAATCGTGTCAACCCTGAGCGCCCCTTTGTCAACGGGAAATAGAAATGTCATAGTTTGAGGGAAATAGAAATGTCATACCTCGGCTGTTTGGGTTAGTTTGTTAGCGTAGATAAATGGCTTTCTCCAAGAATAATCAGGGGCTGGTTTGTAGCTTGATTTTGACGCTGACTTTTGTCCGGCGGCGATCACCCAAGCAATGTTTTTGTTTAACTTTTTCGGCCGCTCCGGCAATAGCTCGTAGTTTAGATATTTTCCTCTCAGCCGAAATTGAATCGAGCTGTCCAACCTTTGCTCCACAATAATGACATCATTTTTGCAGACTGTTATCGACTGCTGTTTGGTCAATTGATACCACCGTTTATTAGAACTAATCGTCCAGTCGCTTCGTACTATTCGATGATATTGTCGGGAAAATATCGAATCCAGTTTTTAAATTTCGATTTGATTTAATTTCTTATGCAGGTTTGTTTTGGTTCTCGGCTCCACCGAAAATCTGGCGTTAAACTCTGGCAAAAATGTTTTTTCCAGAAACTCATTGGCCGCGGCCACCGTAGAAATATTGGCCAGCCGTATCTCTTTAATCAATCGGTCCTGCAAGGTGTTGAACAATCGTTCTACTCGTCCTTTGGCTTCTGAACTGTGAGCGGTAATGGGTTCTATGTTCAACTCCGACATCGCTCTTTCAAACTGGGTTTTGGTGTCGTGATTTTCTTGAGCTGCCCGTTGATTCATCTTGTAAGTGCTGAATTTATCTAAATAGACGGAAAAAGGATTGCCATGCTTCTGGAGATATTCTTTCTAAAAACCAAACACCGCGAATACACCTTCAGCGGCCACAAACTTGGCTTTGGTGACAATGCTGGTAGCGTCATCAATGGCCGCCAGCAGACAAATTTCACCAGTTCCATTTCTATCTTCTAGCCAATGTTCATAGGAGCCATCAAATTGCATCATCTCCCCGAAACTGGCTTTGCGTTGGCGCCATGAGCGTTGAACATTTTTCTTTTTTTGCTTCGGTTTCCATAACCCTTCGTTAATCATTATTTGGCGAATGGTTTTAGGATCGCGAGCAATGTCGTGCTGTTCTCGCAGTTTCTCGGCGGCGAAACTGGGTTTGAAATCTGGATAGCGCTGATACAATAATTTGATTATTTTTTGTCTTTCCGGTTCTGGCATTTTCCGGTTACCTGGTTTCCCGCGATTAGCGTGAATCAGCCCCTGCGCGCCATAACACCGCACTTTCCCTCTCAACCTGCGAATCTGACGCACTGACAAATTGAGCAATCGACCAGCTTCACTGCCGTTCAAATTTTTGTTTACTAATTTTTTAATAATGTCGTAACGTTTAAATTCCTTAAAGGACATAGTAATGTAATCCATAGAGCGTAATGGTTAGTAAATTATTTACTACCATCATACTCCAAGTAGGACATTTCTATTTCCCTATACTAGGACATTATCATTTCCGTGTAACAAACGAAACTGTTTGACATCCTCGCTTTATTTTGGTATGTTTGATGCTTCTAATCTATGGACATCACATTATGAAAACGCACTCCATAAATAGCAAAAATCGCGATCCGCTTGTTTTTCGCGGAAAAAATTTTCATCGTAGCTATGGCTACGACTCAAATTTTTTCACGCTCCAAAACTTCGCAGCTCATCGATTT
>JACRNX010000044.1 GCA_016214755.1 Candidatus Falkowiibacteriota bacterium | reverse complement strand
TTGTGGGGAGACAGTTTTTGGGCAGACGGATATTTTGTTTCAACCCACAGTACGGTTACGGAAAATATAATACGTGAATATATCAAAGAACAGGGTGAAGCCCGTTAATACTGCGGGCTTTAGCCCGCAGTAATTTATTTACAATTTTGATAAAACCCTATATTATATTATAATAAAACATTGTAGCGCGTTTGCGTAAAAACGATCTCTATGAACAAAACGCCAGAACAAATTTCTTCTTCCCAACCAAGTCAAGAATCAGCGCCAGAACAATTAGCCAAAGGACGCGCGATTGAACGTCTGCATCAGGCGGCGCTTGCGGGCGAAAGTTTTGAAGACGCGGCAGATGCGCTGCAAAGCGTGGAAGCAGTGCAAAATTTTCGCCAGGGAGTCAGCCGGCTGGGGTTTGACAGTTTTCATGAAATGGTGGAAGAAGTGACAAATTTAAAACGTCTGCCAATATCGCAGGAGGAAAGCAAGCGGCAGACAGAAGTTTTAGTTGAAACATTAGAACAAAGAATTGGCGGTTTTACTCCGAGAGTGGCTGATTTGTATTTAAGCATTTTGTCAAAGTTAAAAAATGAGCCGTATGAACCGAAGTTTGATATTAACCGCGAAAAATTAGATGAACTTCAGCGAGAGGGCGATCTGGAAGTGCTTTTTTCCGCCGATATTTCTTGGGAAATGAAATTAAACAGAATTGAAACGCGTTTGATTGATTATTTATCCGGCATAAGAGCAATTGATAAGCGTGAGGGCCGAGAAATGGACGACGACATTCGCAAATGGCGGGAAGAAGAACTCAAAAAAGCTCCAACTCATCCGCCGCAAAGACGCAATGAATCAAAGCCAGGCGTTGACGCGATGGAGCGGCTCAAAGGAGGCGAGCGCGCGTCTGCTATTTGGTCAATCCTGCCTGCTTGGGGCGGATATTATCGGGAGCAATCATTTTCTGAATGGGATAGCCAGAGAAATGTTTGGGTTGAGGATGAATATCAATATCGCGGAACGGAAACAATTCCGCTTTCAGGAAACACTGACCATAAAAAGGGAGCGATAGACGTAACTATGACCGCGCGCGTGTTCGCCGGCCAGTGGGTATCCTTGCCCGTTCCTTATACGCACGGTTTGCATAAAGTGGAAGCTGATAAAAGAGAATGTTTTGTCCAACAGGACCAAAATGGCGACTTGGTTATTTTTGTGGAAGGAAACGGCGAAGTGGAAGTGAAAGTTTCGCTGGCGCCGAATCAAGATAAAAGATTCACGTCAAAGCCGGCGGACGTACAGGCGCCGAATATGCCATCAAAATTTTCCGAAGAAACGAATGATAAATTGGAAGAAATAAAAAATAAAAAGCGCGGCAACATCGCCAGAGCGCGCGCTGTTGCGGCTTATGTCAGAAGCCGTATTAAATACCTCGCGCCAAAAGATCAAGCGGAAAGCGAGCGATACAATACGGCATATAACACCAGCCCAAATGGATTCACCGCCGCGGTTGATGAATTAAAAGCAGCTGATTGCGACGTGGCGAACACTTATTTCGCCGCTCTTTGCGCCAAACTGAATATTCCCGCGAGGCACGTGGTCGGTCATAGCGTCAAAGGCAAAGATAAAGAAGGCGCGTCCAGCATTCATTCAGGCACTGGCCACGGCTGGAGCGAAGTGTGGGACAAAGTTAAAAAAGAATGGGTGAGAATTGACGCGACGCCGCCAGGAGATCCTAATTTGGAAGAAGAGCAGGAAAAAGGAGATGAGTCAGCGCCGGGCGATTATGGCGAACAGGAGGCCGTCCGTCCAAGTGATGAGCAGTTAGAGGAACTGCGAAAAAAGTTAGCTGAACGCAAAGAAGAATTAAGTTATACCAGAGAAGAGCGCCATTTGGCGGAAGCGGCTGGCGTGGAACTTAAAGAAGCGCGCCAGATTGTCAAAGAAATCAATGAAGCGGAAAAGACGCGCTTGCCGGACAGCGAATTGGTCGTGGATGCGCTGACTAAACTTTTTAATGCTATTGTGGAATCGCGCAAGAGCGTGGCGCCAGTATATGAAGGCCCGGTGCGCAAGCGCGAGGGCGGCGAGCATATTGAAGATATTGTCCGGCACAAAATCGGCATACTGGCAGGAGAGACCGACCCGTTATCGCGTGAAAAACTGGAAGAAGAAACAAGAACGGAAAAAATTATCGGTGGCTTCGACTTTTATATGATCGGCGACAAGTCCGGTTCAATGCAGTCAACTGATGAAGAAGGCGAACAATTGTGGAAAATGCAGCGCCGCGCGATGTATCTTATTTTTTCTTCTCTTCATCGTTTTGAAAGAAATATAGAGAGAGCGAGTTTGCAAAAAGAGAACGCGCTGTCAATACGAATGCAGGGTATTTCTTTTCGTGGAAGCCAAACAGAAGACATTGATTTAGATAAGCCGCTCTCTCCGCAATTTTCCGCGCAAGACAAAGTGAAGCTCTGGCATAGTTTGACGCGGGCAGGCGGCGGCAACGGCGACGCCGAGGCATTGTCGTATGTTTATGAACAAATAAAAAGCGAAATAGAGGCCAATGAAAGACGGGGCGCGAAAGACAATAGATTGCGGATTGTCATCGCTTGCTCGGACGGCGGTTATATTGGCGATGATGCTGTCAAAATGCAGGCATTGGCCGAAGCGCTCGGCAAACTTAATACAGTCGTCGTCGGCATGGGGCTGACTGATGCCGCGGCAAAGGTCAAGGAGGTTATGACGACGGCGCATAGCCGCGGCGACATTGCCCGCGATATCAATGATTTGCCCGCGCTGGTGGCAAAGCATGTGGTGCTGGAAGCGGTTAAATTATTTCCGGCGAAAGCGCAGGAAAGCGCCAAACAAATTATTGAGAGTTCGATTGGGAAGTTTAAGAAAATAAGAAAATAAAAAATTAAAAAATTAACAACGGCTACAAATTACCCTTCGACGGGTTCGACAAGCTCACCGCAGGCAAGCTCAGGGCAAGCTTATCACTACGAATGTTACAAATGAAACTTTGATAACTTGTCTCGAAGAATCCGTACATCCGTACAAATCCGTAATCCGTATTTTAAAAAAATAAGAAATTAACTTTATGAGAAAAGACGCAGAGCAAGCTTTTTCTCCGTCAGGAAAAGAAAGAGCAAAAAGCGAGTTGCAGAAAAAAGTCAGCCGCGCTGTTTCACATCATATCGAGATAGCGATTATCGCTAAGAGTGAATCTATGGGCGTAGAGGAAGAGAAGGAGATACGGGAATATTTCGAAAAATTAAGTCCGCGAGAAAGAGCAGACGCTCTTTACGCCAGGTTAATGGCGTATAAGGTGGACAAGCAAGCGGAAAACGCGAGGCGAAAAGAAGCAGAGGAGCAAGGTAAAAAAATTGAGCCGGAAAAACCAGACCCTTATCTTATTAGCGAAACGAAAGTTTTATTTGGCGATCCGACGGTGAAAGAGTTATTTCTGACGACCTACGGCGAATCGCTGTTAGAAGAAAGGCAAGTTCGAATCTCTGAACTCGGCAAGCTTTGGGAAAGCATCAATAAGGAAATCCAGGAAAAAGAAAAAATATACAAAGCCATAGAAAAGGATGTGCATTTAAATAGGATTCTCGGCAGGGGAGCGCTTTCATCCGCGAAATCCAGGATGGCGCGGCTGGCGGAAAATATTCTTGCTTTAGAAAAACGCAAAGAAGAAATAGAAACCCTGCAAAGTTTTCCCGAAATAGCTGAAAATACGGATGTTGTCGCCGGATTTCAATATAAAAAGTTGAAGGAATATAAAAAGCAGTTGGACGCGGGGTTTGTTTGGCTTCCAACTCGGAAAAGAATTCACCAGGAAACAGTGAGCGCTATTTTGAACCATCGTTGGCCGGTTTTGATTGGCGAGGCCGGCAGCGGCAAGTCCGACCAAGCGGACGCGGCCGCGCTGGAATTGACTGGATATTTGCCGACTGAAATTGAATGCGAATCCACAACAGGAGAGACACAGCTTATAAAGGACGCGGCCATTGATTCAAAAACAGGCGGCAGTTTTGACGCCTACGGTCCATTAATGCGCGCGTTCACCGGTTATGACGATTCGCGGCAAGGAGAACCAGCGATCGAGACAGGCCGAATAGCCAGATTTGACGAGTCAGGCCGATTGGGTCCAAAGGCGTATTCCATTATTAAAAAAGCGCGCCAGAGACAGCCGAAAGATTATTTTTTTGGCCATCCCATGCTTCCGGGCGCTGGCGCCATTTGGACTTCCAATCCAGTTGGTCCGCGCTATCCTGACCGATACGCGCCGGACCCAGCCATGAGGCGGGAATTAGCCGAGATACACGTTGATTATCCTGAAATGTCGCTAGAAAATCCGGAAACGTATGAATTCGCGCTCACCGCGCTGATGGATGAAAATAATTACATCGCTATCGCGCAAGAAGAATTGGCGCCTGCCTACGAGAAAAAAGAAATTCCAGAGGATAAGCAGGAAACTTTAACCGATGGCAGTATTGTAATTGCTAAAGACGAAATTATTGAAAATATGGCTGACCAGAGACATGGCGCTTTGTGGCGATTTTGCGCGGCCATTAAATCTTTGCAGGATAGTTTTGTTTATGGCAACGCGGAGACGGAAAAATATCCTGACACGTTGTTGCAATTCAAGGAAAACGCGGATGGTGAAATAGAAATCACCGCTGACGGCAGCGGCGAGCCGCTCACGCTTTCCACTTCCACGGTCACGCTTGGCGAATTGGCCAGTTGGATGACGGGTTTTAATGAACGTCGGCAAAAACAGAACGCGGCGTTTCGCGTTGACACATTCACCGAATGGCTGAATTTTAAAATTAACACTTATTTGAAACAGGCCGATAAGGCCGATAAAGAAAAATTGCGGGCGCTGTTTAGGCACTTTGGTTTTCTTGAGGAGAGTATTATTCCTGATCTCGCTCGCGCCAAACCCCTGACTTTAAAGGATATCGGCTATTTGTCTCCTCGTGTGCCGCGGCCGCTGTATGTAAAAAGACCGGTGTCTCCTGAACCGCCCGCGGATAAGGAACCAGAAAAGCAAGATAAAATGCCATTGAAAGTATATGAAACGAAAGATATTGTGTTGGAAGATGGAGAAAGAATAAAGATAAAGGTGAAACCATTTTAACATATTACTAAAAATGTCTAATAAAGTTTATAAATAACGTTAAAATTATGCCAAAGTTGCCAGGGTCAGGAGCTGAAACTCCTAAAAAAGCTTCCGCTGAAGCTCCCAAGTTTTCCGTGGAAGTGGGGAAGAGATTCAAAGTTGATGGAAAAACCTACGTTTACGCCGGAGTCGTTGAAGACGCGGCGAGCAAAAAAAATGGCCAGCCAATCGGACAGTTGGTCGGAGAAAAATTACATAAAGTTTTTACTGCTGAACAAATGGAGAAGGGCATGGTTGTTGAATTCGTCGAGCACGCGATGCCGGAAAAATTTCAAAAATTGCGCGAGCGGGCGAAAACCTTTTGGGAAAAGGAATGCGTTAATAATGATGAAAACAATCCTGGAAAGGTTAAATCTCCGGCTTGGAAGTCAAAATAGAATGAATGTTAAATGGCCGTAGGGAACAAAAATTTTTTATTCTATGGAGATAGAACGGGGGTAGGGACAAGGCAGTGCCCTGTCCCTACGGTTTGGACATTTGATATATAGGGTGATATCGCCTTATTGTGTTAATGCCCTTTGTCATGGTGAGCAATGTCAGGCTGAGCTTGCCCCGCCGTTGGCGGGGTGAAGTCGAAGCCTTACCGAATCCATGACACTGTCACCCTTCGAACCCTTCGATGTCGCCCTTCGAGAGCCTCAGGGTGACATCTATGTCATGGTGAGAGTTTATCCTGAGTTCATCGAAGGACTCTCGAACCATGACATGATAATTTATTTTTATATTCTTGTATTTTCACATATGCCCTCACTTTGCGAACAAATAAAAACAGAATACGAACAACTTCAAGCTCTAACAGAGCAGTTAGTTTTGGAATACGAAAAAGTGAAGGATTCGGACGATTTGAATGATTTGAAAGATTGGTCTGTCGTCAAAAAACTGCAAACCGAGTGGGAAGCCGTATATGCCAATCTCGAAGCAAAACTTTATGTTTCCGTGGAACGAGCGCGCGAATTGCTCGGCAGAGAAAACGTGTTCGGGCCGGAAGAAGTGAAAAAAACATGGGGCGTGCGTTTGGAACAAGTACCGGATATTCTGTTCAGCGAAGCGGAACTTAAAGAGTGTAAGGACACTCATATTCTCGTAATGGTTTGTCCACTTTCGATTGTCGAAATTCGTGATAAATTCCCTGGCGATCAACATTTGATCTATGCTCAGGAATGGTATAACAATGAATCCTTTGCTAAAGATCGCGGAAAGGTTGGGTGGCATCTAGTCCGCAAGATGCCAGCCGAGAATTCAACATATAAGAAATGGGATGAACAGCAAGCACTTCTCGGCAAAAACGAAGAGATGCCGACTGCTCAAGTAATGATTTACACGATCATCGGTCACTTTTTAGCCACTGGCGAACGGCTGTTCGATGATGTCTATGTTCGTTGCTCGGATGTGGTTTCGAACGGCGACCTTGTTCGCGTCGGCGTCTTTAATGCTAACGGTCTGCATGTCAGCTACTGATGATGATCGCCGCGGCGGCATTGGTGTCTCCGCTTCGCGCCTGCCTAAAAAGTTGTAACTCGTAACTTGTAACCTGTAATTTGTAAATGGAAAGTCAGGAGTCGGAAGTCAGAAATCAAAGATCAGAGGCGTTACTTTACAATTGCAGGTAAGTAGTTGACAATTATTTCACGAATATAAAATTTAAAAATTTAAGTATGAGCCATTTTAACAAGTTTAGCGGGGACCGCAAAGGAAATAGTTTTGGCGGCAGGGAACAAGGAGTTCGTGACCGTGGTTTTGGCGGACGGGATAGCGGCCGGCCGATGTTTTCAGCTGTTTGCGACAAGTGCGGCCAAAGCTGCGAGGTGCCGTTCCGGCCGATCGGCGATCGTCCGGTTTTTTGCAACAACTGTTTCAAAACGCAACGTGGTGTTGGTTCTAGTTTTGCGCCAGCGAATTTCGCGCATGGCCATGGCCAGCAAAATGCCGGACAAAAACCGGGCGCGAATGTTGCTTCGATCAAAGCCCAGTTTGACGCAATAAACGCGAAGCTCGACAGGATTTTGGCTATCCTGGCGCCAGTGAAAACAGCGCCAATAAAAGTCGAATTACCGTTGAAAGAAAAAAAGGACAAAATTAGTGACAATAAGCCGTCGAAGAAAGAAAAGGCGCCGGCGAAAAAGGACAAGGCAAAGAAAAAATAAGAGACCTTACAACCATGCTCCCATGATATGTAGCATGGGAGCAAAGAAAATAGAAAGAAAAGAAAATAAAAAGCGTTGAATGATTGTATTCAACGCTTTTGTCGCGTTTATATCTCTCGCCATTGATAAACGAGACGTTGGGCTGGCGGAATATCAAGCGATAGCGCGTTTCTCGCCGGGCATTGATGAACATAATTTTCTTGCTGAGCGTTCGCGTACGGCCAGGAAAATTTAAATTCCATCGCCTTCTCGCCGTGATTTTTGATTGTCAACTTCGTGCCGCCGCGGATAAGCGAGGAAAGGTTTTTGGAAATCGCGAATCCGTTTGATGTCTCAATTTCCTCGTCCTGCGTCAAGTCAACGTCCGCTATATGCCAATCCATTTGCCCTCCTGTTTCCATGTGGGAAACGACAGATATATCATAGTAAATTTTTATAGTTTTGTCAATCGTTTGTCGAAGAGGGTAAATTTAAAAGACGGCCGTTTTACGGTCGCCTCATTTTTTTTGAACAATGGAAGATGGAAGGTTCTTTCTAAACACTCACGATTTTGTTCCGTCTTTTACTTCTTCAAACACCCCGAATCCCTCTCCGCTTCTTGTAGCTTCTACTTTGGTTCGCAGAATTTCATTGCGCGCTTCCGCGGCTTCTATGCTTTTGAGAAATTCAACGACCAGCCGTTTTCCCTTTTTCCATCTTGTCTGACTTTCTTTGGGAGCATCACCTCCGCAAAATTGTCCTTGGCCTTCGCTACCTTCACCTATCAGTTGGACCTCCTTTTCCGCTTTTCGCGGAAAATAAAGCTGCATTGCCGTCAAATTTGATTATAGTTGTTTTTAGTTAAATTGTCAATAGTTTCGCAATCTGCAGTGTAAAATATAGACAAAAGCCCTTCGTTTCTGCAAATTAAAATGTTTCCGAAAATAGTAGCAAAATGATAGTGTTGGAGCAGAATAATTAACCCTAATTCATAACGCTCCAACCTCTATGATGAATA
>JACRNX010000037.1 GCA_016214755.1 Candidatus Falkowiibacteriota bacterium | reverse complement strand
GTGGGGAGACAGTTTTTGGGCAGACGGATATTTTGTTTCAACCCACAGTACGGTTACGGAAAATATAATACGTGAATATATCAAAGAACAGGGTGAAGCCCGTTAATACTGCGGGCTTTAGCCCGCAGTAATTTATATTTTCGCCTTTGGTTTATTCGCGTTAATTTTAGCGCAGATTGGGGTGTGAAAATTATGAAACTTGATAAAAATAGATAAGCATACTATACTAAACCGTTGTTCTTAACAAGACAATTACAATGGAGCAGGAAAGGAGTCGCGATGAAGATCATCAAAGGGTATGAGAACGTGTTGTTGTCGGTGTGGGTGGGTATGGTCGTTAAAAAACGAGGAACACTTTTTTGAGCTACGATGTAACCGTGGCCAGCGTCGAGTAGAAATGCGACCAGAATTTTCGTCGAACGTTTTATCTCAAAGGGATCGTCAGCGATTGACTATTGGTGATGTTGTTCTGGTGTATTCGTCGGAACGCGCAGGATTTCGCGGGCGAATCCTTCGTAAGCAGGAAGGATTGCCGACATCGTTGACGCGGCCTACCGCGCGGGGAATATATTACGAAAATCTAGAGTATATAGTGTTTATCGGCGCGGTGGTGGAATTAGAAAGCGTAGAAAAAAAACCAGAGGACCGCGGACTTCGCGTCCGATGTCATGACAGTGATACGGGCGGGCAGGAGTTTTCTGCTGATATTTTTTCTCGAAAGGACCAACAGCGGTTGGCAAATGGCGATATAGTTCTGGTCTACCAGGCGTCCCGCCATCGGGCATGCGCTAGGATTTTGCTTAATAAGTAGTAAAGCGCTCTAGATGAACAATGTTTCATCTGGAGCATTATTTTTTTAAACAACATGCCGCAACGTTGCTTTTTGTTTTTCTTTTTGTCTGTGGTAAAATGATGGCGTTAAATTATTATCTTACTGCTTACCACTTACTTGTTTGGTTTTATAAGATTGTTTACAAAATACAAATTAAGATAAATCACAAATCACAAACAAATCACAAATCTAAAATAACATGCTTCGAGAACACTTCGATAAACTCAGCACAGGCCTCAGCATGACAATAATCTGTCACCCTGAGGCTCTCGAAGGGTGACATTATATTATGAAATATACTCCGCTCCACGTCCACAGCCATTACAGTTTGCTTGATGGATTAACCAAGATTGACGATTTAGTCCATAAAGCGAAAGAAGATGGGATGCTCGCGCTCGCCTTGACTGACCATGGCGTTATGTACGGCGCGATTGAATTTTATCAAAAATGCAAGGCAGCCGGCATCAAGCCGATTGTCGGCGTCGAGGCGTATATCGTCAGCGACAGAAAAAGAAAAGAAGCGAATGAAGAAGAACGTTATCACGCTGTTTTGCTGGCGAAAAATTACGAAGGATATTGCCATTTGATAAAATTGACGACCCTGGCGCATCTTGAAGGATTTTATTATCGGCCGCGAATTGACTGGGAGCTTTTGCGGCAATATGGTTCTGGTTTGATTTGTCTGACCGCCTGCTTGGCGGGCGAAATTCCGCGGCAAATTTTAAGCGGCTTGTCTGACGAAAAAATCGAATCAACCATAAAAAAATATCAGGATGTTTTCGGCCTGGATAATTTTTATTTGGAGGTTCAGCATCACCCGAACATTCCCGAGCAGAAAATCGTCAACAATCGAATTTTTGAATTGGGAAAAAAATTAAGTATTCCCATCGTGGCGACGAGCGACAGCCATTATTTGAATATGGAAGACGCCGAGGCGCATGATATTTTGATTTGCCTGCAAACCAAGCACACGCTCACTGACCAAAATCGTTTGAGTTACCTTGGCGAGGATTTTTCTCTGCACACATCGGCGCAGATGGAAGATAAATTTCGCGGCAATCTGGAGGTCTTGGAAAACACGAACAAAATCGCCGAACAATGTAATTTGGAAATACCGCTCGGCAAGCTCCAACTGCCGTCGTTCGAGGTGCCGGCCGGCAAAACCGATTTTCAATGTTTGCGCGAGCTTTGTTATGAAAACGTCGTTGGACGTTATGGATTTGATTATAAGAAGGAGGCGCTGACTGAATCGGAAAAAGCGATTATCGCGCGAATGGAATATGAACTCGGCGTTATCGAGCGCACGGCTTACGCTTCCTATTTTCTGATTGTGCGGGATTATATCGTCTGGGCGAAAAATAATAACATAGTCGTCGGTCCGGGCCGCGGTTCGGCCGCCGGTAGCATTGTTTCCTTTTTATTGAGGATAACCAACATTGACCCGTTAAAATACGATTTATTGTTCGAGCGATTTTTGAATCCAGACCGCATTTCCATGCCGGATATTGACTCTGATTTTTCCGACGAGCGGCGAGGCGAGGTAATCCGCTATGTTGAAGAAAAATACGGAAAAGACCACGTGGCGCAGATTATCACTTTCGGCACCATGGCGGCGCGGGCGGCGGTGCGCGACGTTGGCCGCGTGCTCGATATGCCGTATAATTTTTGCGACCAGGTGGCGAAATTAATTCCAATGAATTTGGATTTGGACGAAGCGATAAGAAAAGTGACGGAAGTAAAAGAAATTTACAGCGCCAATGACGACGCGCGCCGGCTACTCGATTTCGCCGTGAAACTCGAAGGCGTCGCGCGGCACGCTTCCACCCACGCTTGCGGCGTGGTTATCACCCGCGAACCGATTGACCATTACTGCCCATGCCAATTCGCCCGCGACGAGGAAGAAGCGGTGATTACCCAATATTCTTTGCATCCGATCGAGGACTTGGGTTTATTAAAAATGGATTTTCTCGGTTTAAAAAACTTGACGATTATCGAACGGGCGATTGAAATAATTGAAAAAATTCATGGCGTTAAAATCAATGTTGACGATTTGCCGCTCGATGACGCGAAGACCTATGAACTTTTTCAGCGGGCGGGGACGACCGGCGTTTTCCAATTTGAATCAAGCGGCATGAAAAGATATTTAAAGCAGTTGAAGCCGACGCGATTCGAGGATTTGATCGCCATGGTCGCCTTGTATCGGCCGGGACCGTTAAATTCAGGCATGGTTGATGAATTTATCGCCAGGAAACACGGCTTGAAGCAAATCAGTTATTCTCATCCGGCCATGAAAAACGCGTTGAGCAATACTTATGGAGTAATAGTTTATCAGGAACAAGTGATGCAACTTTCCAAAGACATGGCTGGGTTCACCGGCGGCCAAGCCGATACCTTGCGCAAAGCCATGGGCAAGAAAATCGCGGAATTGATGGAAAAAATGAAAAAGACGTTTATCGAGGGCTGCGGCAAGAATGGCGTTTCAGAAGCGATCGCCAAAGACACTTTTACCAGCATGGAAAAATTCGCGGAATACGGTTTCAATAAATCGCACGCCGCTTGTTACGCCTTGATCGCGTTTCAAACCGGTTATTTGAAAGCGCATTTTCCCGTTGAATTTATGGCCGCTCTGCTGACCGCCGACCAGGATGATTTGGAGCGCGTGGCGTTTGAAATTGATGAATGCAAACAAATGAAAATCAGCATTTTGGCGCCGAGCGTCAACGAGAGCTATTCGACGTTCACCGTGGTGGCCGAGTCATTGGCGGCGGAAAATCCGCGCATCCGCTTCGGCTTGAACGCCATCCGCAATGTCGGCGAGGCGGTGGCGAAAGACATTATTCACGAAAGAAAAAAGGCCGGTGATTATAAAAATTTCGCTGACTTTTTGAGCCGCTTGGGCGCGAAAACATTGAATAAAAAATCATTGGAAGGATTGATTAAGAGCGGAGCGATGGACTTGTTCGGACGGCGTTCGGAGCTGTTGGAAAATTTGGATAAAATGCTTTTATATCTGCGGGAAATTGAAGAATCAAAAAACAGCAAACAGATTAATTTGTTCGATCTCGGCGCGTCCGCGTCCGTTTTGCCTCACCTGATGCTGCGGCCGGCGCCGGATTTTCCGCCGGCGCAGATTTTAGCTTGGGAAAAAGAATTTTTGGGCCTTTATGTTTCCGAGCATCCTTTTAATTTATTCGCTCAGAGATTAAGCGGAATCATAACCCCGCTTTCAGAATTGAACGCAGGAGAAACACCCGGCCGGCTGGTCAGAATCGGCGGCGTGGTTTCGTCTTTGAAAAAAATCGTCACCAAAAAAGGAGAACCCATGCTTTTTGTCATGATTGAAGATTCCGCGCACAGCGTGGAGGCGCTGGTTTTTCCGCGCTTGTATAAAGAAGCGGAAACTGTCTGGCGCGCGGGCGCGGCCATCATCATTGACGGCAGTTTATCCGACAAAGAAGGAGAAAATAAAATTTTATGCAATCGCGTTTGGGAAATCACGGAGGAAAAACTTGAGCGAGTGTTGAAGGAAGTAAGCGGACAGGAATTGGGAACTGGACAAAATGGCTATTCGGCCCGTTATAATCAAAACGCGTCGAAAAATTGCGTGGTCATTAATTATCCTCTTGGCGCGACGCGCGATTTTGCCAATCAAGCGAAAATGCTGTTTATGGCCATGTCCGGCAAGAGTCCGGTGGTGTTGAAAGTAAAAGAAAAATTAATCAAAACGAATTTTTTAATCACCTTGGACGCAAAAACCAAGGAAAAATTGGAAAAGGTCTTTGGCCCGGACGCGGTTTCCGCGCGGAATTTGTAGGTTGCAATTATTTGGCAAATTGAATATAATCAGATTAAGATTAATACAAGATGTACAGATTTATACAGATTGGTCTAATTAACAAAATGTAATGCTATTGTCCCAGAATCTGTTGTATCAATTTGTACCGTCTATGAATGGTCAAACCTCTATGCGTATTCAGCAAATGTTTCAATTTACTGAAATATCCATCGATGGAATTAGTGGTATTCGGAATCTTGAGGTGCGGATATTGCTGATAGGTGAACAAGTATGGCAGGTTGACGCGTAAACTCCGATAGGCGGAACGAATGCGGCGATGGGTATACTGCCAATGACAGCTGTTGGGTGCATACGTTCGTTCTTTTAAAAAATGTTCATGTCGTTTGTACCATACCGCAAGGAGGTCAGAGAATATTTTTTGTGTCGTCGCAGGCAACGTGAAGGCAATAGCACGGAGCTCTTTGCCGGCTGGCAATTTCGGTCGTGAGGTCAAATATCGCCGTACAATCGCGATCTGGTGGAACTGACAGAATTGAACGGGTAAATCCTGGAATATAGCTAAAACACCGCGTTTTCCATCGATGACTGCCGCATCAATCGTGAATCCTCGCGCTTCCAATGCTTGTCGCGCTCGCTGATATTCATCGGGCGTTTCCAATCGCACTTCCTGCCAGTGAACGTTCTTCTTGAGCCGTGGACAACGGATGACCAAAACTCCGTATCCACGGCCGAAGAAGGTCGTATCTGTCACTGCTACGATTGGCTGTGGAATAGAGAGAGTAACACTGATTGCCGCGGCATCCAATTCGCACTTTGCCATACTTTTTAATTCGATTTGAACCGCACTCAACGCACTTTTTTTGTAGCCATAATGATAAAAGTTAATATTTTGGCTACATTATGACACAATATGGGATTTTCAGCATTACATTTTGTTAATTAAACCTACATTTTTAATTTTTCATTTTCAACCTTATGTATCTGCGCAAAAACTCCATGGTGACCGAGGGGTATAAAAAATTAATTTTTGGATTTGTCGTCGTGACCATCGCCTTGCTTGCCTTGGTATTGTTTTTTTCCGCTGGTCGGGCGGTTATCAAAGTGATTCCAAGAGCATCGCCGGTGGAGACAGACGTTATTGTTGACGTGGCGACGGATGGCGGCGGCAATGGGGACTATTTGCAAGGCATTTTATTTGAAACTGAAGCGCAGGGCAAGGGAGAAGGCACGGCGACCGGGACAGAACTGCTCTCTGGCGGAACAATCGGCAAGGTAACATTGATTAACAAAAGAGCAGAAGCGCAAACATTGGTGAAGACCACTCGCTTGCTTAGCCAAGATAATGTGCTGCTCCGTCTCTCTGATCGGATAATCATTCCCGCCAGCGGCCAGATTGAAGCGTCTGTTTACGCTGATAATCCGAATGCTTTTACTGAACTTCAACCAACGACTTTTAAAATCCCGGGATTATGGGAAGGATTGCAGGATAAGGTTTATGCGGAAAGCAAGAGCGTGATTAAAAGCACTGGTCAATCGGTTAAAATCATAAAAGCGGCGGACATCGCGGCCGCGAAGTCCGCGCTGACGGAAAAATTGTACGAACAGGCGATTAATGAGTTCAAAAAACAGCTGCCGAACACGAATTACGCGTCGTTAGTCGTGTCCAAAAAGATATTGGAAGAATCGGCCTCTGCTTCAGCCGGCGACAAGCAGGATAAATTCGAAGTGTCGATGAAGCTCGACGTGATTATAGTCGGATTGAGTCAGGATAAAGTCGTTGAACTCGCCGCCAATCGCCTCAAAAGCGCGTTGAACGCGGGACAGGAGCTGTCTGACATGGATTTGAAAAATTTTGCTTACAGCGTCCAAAGCTTCAACAATGAAAAGAAAACAGTAGACGTGAAAATCAAAGCCAAGGGCGCGGCGGTGGTGAAAGCGGATAATCCGATTTTCGACCGCGACAAACTTTCCGACTTAAGTCCCAAAGGCGTGGAAATGTATTTGGCGAACTTTGAAGAAGTGGAGGGCGTGGAAGTGGCGCTGTCGCCGTTTTGGGTGAAAAAAGTGCCTAGTTCGAAAGAACGCATTGAAATAATTGTCGTTAATCCTCAAAAATAAATATGACAAAAGAGCAGCTAGAAATCATGCGGCATTCATTGAGCCATATCATGGCGCAGGCGGTTTTAAAATTTTTTCCCGAAGCGAAATTGACGATTGGTCCGGCGATTGACAATGGTTTTTATTATGATTTTGATTTAAGTGATAAATCCTTTTCGCCGGAAGATTTAAAAAAAATTGAGAAAGAGATGCGGAAAATCGTTAAAGAAAATCAGAAATTTGTCCATTATGTTTTGCCGGTCAAAGAAGCAAAAGCGAAATTGAAAGATAATCCGTATAAATTAGAAATGATTGAAGAATTGGCCGCGGAAGGGGAAAAGGAAATCAGTTTTTATAAAAATGTTAATAAAGACGGAGAAGAGACGTTTGACGATATGTGCCGCGGGCCGCACGTTGAGTTCACAAGCGAAGTAGGCGCGTTTAGATTGCAAAAAATCGCTGGCGCGTATTGGCGCGGCGACGAGAAGAACAAAATGCTCCAGCGGATTTACGCGCTCGCGTTTCCGACTTTGGAAGAGTTGGAAAAATACGAGAAATTACTTGTCGAGGCGGAAAAGCGCGACCACCGCGTTATCGGCAAAGATCTGTTCGTTTTGGACCCGGTCGTTGGTTTGGGACTGCCGCTTTGGAAGCCGAAGGGCGCTCTGCTTTGGCGTTTGATTGAGGATTTTTGGTACCAAGAGCATTTAAAAAACGGCTATGAATTAGTTCGTTCTCCCCATATTGGGTCGAGAGCGCTTTGGGAAACATCCGGCCATTGGAATTTTTACAGCGAAAGCATGTATCCGGTTTTGGAAGTGCATAAATCGCTGAAAGAATATCAAAACAAAGCCGTGGTAGACAAGCCAAAGGAGGAATATTTGCTAAAGCCGATGAATTGTCCGTTTCACGTTCAGATTTACAAATCAGAAATGCGCTCTTACCGCGAACTGCCGTTGCGCTGGGCTGAATGCGGCACGGTTTACCGCTATGAAAAATCCGGCGAACTTTCCGGCTTGGCGCGGGTTCGTGGTTTTACGCAGGACGATGCGCATATCATTTGCACTAAGGAACAGGTGGAGGCAGAGCTCAAGCAAGTCGCGCAATTTATCAAATATATTTTTGATTCATTCGGATTCAAGGATTATAGAATTTATTTATCCCTCCGCGATCCGAGCAACAAGGAAAAGTATGCTGGCAACGATGCAGGTTGGGAGTTTACAGAGTCAGTTTTAGAGAAAGTGGCTGATGAGTTGGGCTTAGGATACCAAAAAGATATTGGCGAAGCGGCGTTTTACGGGCCGAAACTGGATTTTAAAGTCAATGACGTCCTCGGCCGCGAATGGCAGTGCTCGACTTTGCAGTTTGATTTCAATCTGCCGCAGCAGTTTGATATGACTTTCATCAACAAAGATGGTAAGGAGGAGCGGCCGTACATGCTCCATCGGGCGCTGATGGGTTCTTTTGAGCGGTTTATCGGATTGCTGATCGAACATTACGCTGGCGCTTTTCCGCTTTGGCTGTCGCCGACGCAGATGACGGTCTTGCCGATTTCGGAGAAGTTCGATGATTATGGAAAAAAAGTCGTCGCAAAATTGCGTCAAGCGAATTTTCGCGTTAATTTGAATAATGAAAACGAGTCGCTGGGGAAACGCATCCGCCAAGCGGAGACGGAAAAGACGCCGTATATTTTAGTCGTCGGCGAAAAGGAAGAAAAAGACGAGACTGTCGCGGTGCGTAAACGCGGAGAGGGCGATTTGGGCCCTGTTCCGTTGCCGCGATTTATTGAGACCGCGTTGGGGGAAATAGAAAATAGAAAGTAGAAAGTAGAAAATAGAAAATAGAATGTAGAATGTAGAATTTAGTTAGGCGGGTTTTAAAATTCGGTAGGGAACAAAAATTTTTGCTCCCTACGAATCCGAATTAAAATGAAAAGCGGGTCAAAAGTGTTTGACTCGCTTGTTTTTTTCAGAAGAACGACTTGAGGAAAGACCAAAAAGACATCTTCAAGTTCGTCCTTTCGTCAAGTTCAATCTTCCACCATTCTTTGAGTTCACTGATTCGCGTTCGAATTTTTGGGTATTGGTAGTTTTGGCGGAACATTCGCAGAATGATGAAGAAAAACATCTCGCCGAAACGAAAATGATAGGGAACAGGATATTCTTCAATTTCGCGCCGCAGTTCTGGTTTGAAGAAGAGCATCCGCTTCGGTCGCTTGTCTGTTGCGGAAAGAAAACAGGCGCGCGCCTGCTTTAAGTCAAATACTGGGATAGGTGAAAACCCGATTTTTTCCGCCGCTTCCCAGTATCTCTGTTCCTTGTTCACGGTTACTCCCGGCGGCGGTTTTGGCGGACGATATTCGTTCCTCACCTCGTCGATGATTTCTCTATCAACGACCGGGAACATGGCGATGAGCGGCGCCACCGCTTGCCGCAAGCGCCTTCCTTCTTCTTGACTAAGTACTTGGTCTTTCGGGTCAAGCAGGGCGTCTTCGATGAAGGCAGTGATGATATGTCGCTCATCGGCTGGCGCTGCTGTTTCGCGTTCGTTTTTGTTAAGGAGCAATAGTTGGCCGGTTCGTTCTTGCCTTATTTCTTTCGGCGAACTTGTTGTTCGCCGCTTGAATTCAAGGATATCAGCTCCCATGTCCTTTTCCTCCGTTCTGAGCTCTGTCGGATATATTATAGCATTGTGGCAAAAATAAATAAGTTTGTCAAGTGTTAATTTTTTTGTAAATATGCGCTATAATGTAAACAGGATAAAATTAAGTTTTGATAAAGCGAATAATTATGAAAGGTTTAAAGATTTTTGCAGTGTTATTTTTGTGTAATTTTATTATCTTTTCAACTGTTTCCGCCGCTGACACGTATTATCCAAAACAATGGTATTTGGATAAGATTAAGGCGCCGGAGGCATGGACAATCACCAAGGGCGACAGTTCAATCATTGTCGCGGTTGTTGATACTGGCGTTGACCTTAATCATCCGGATTTGAAAGATAATATCTGGACAAATGGCGATGAAAAAGCGTCGGATGGGATTGATAATGACATCAATGGTTATATTGACGATGTTTCTGGCTGGGATTTTATTGATAATGATAATGATCCGACGCCCGCTTGGAATGGAAATTATTCGGTCAACGCTATTAATCACGGCACATTCCTTGCCGGCATTATTTCCGCCATTCATGACAATAATCAAGGAATAAAAGGAGTCACGGCGAACGTGAAAATAATGGCTCTGCGGGCAATGGACGATTCTGGTTTCGGCACTTCGGCCAATGTGGCGAAAGCGATCAATTACGCGGTGAACAATGGCGCCAATGTTGTCAATTTGAGTTTCGGCGGCTCTGAATATAGCGCCACTTTAAAAGACAGCATTCGCAATGCGTTCGAGCATAATGTTCTTGTTGTCGCGGCCGCTGGCAACGCGGAGAATGGCCAGACAAAAGGCAAGGATTTGACCTCAAATCCAATGTATCCGATTTGCTATGACCGTGAATTTCCGCAAAACACGGTGCTTGGAGTTTTGGCCAGCACCAAAGAGAACAAAGTGGCGGATTTTACCAACTATGGAAAGGACTGCACAGATATCGCTGCTCCGGGCGTTGATATTGTCAGCACGATTTTTCAAGACAGCAGTTATCAACAGTTCAATACTTACTATCAGGAAGCGTGGAGCGGCAGTTCATTTTCCGCGGCCATGGTCTCTGGCGCGGCCGCTTTGCTGAAGTCAGTTGACAAGTCCTTGACCGCTGGAAAAATCATTAAGACGCTTTTGGACGAGAGCGGTTTGCTTTTCGTCGGCGCGGGCTTGGCGGACAGGACAGCGGCCGGGATTTTAAATATCAAAAAAGCGCTGGACAAAATTGCCGGCATTGCCTCGTCCGCGCCGACGACGGGGACGCCGGCGGTGGCGCCAAGCGCGAGCGCGATAAAGACGGTCAGCAACGGCGCTGACATTATTGTCAGCGTAAAAAATAGCGGCAGTGGCAAATTTAAAATTTTTAATTCTTTATTTAAACAAAAAAACGAAATCGAGGTTTTCAAGGGCGCGGATTTTGTCGGCTTGAATTTAAGCATGGCTAACGTGAATAATGACAATGAGAAAGACATTGTCGCCGGCGCTGCGCGCGGCAGTCCGCCATTTGTCCGAGTGGTTGACGCCTGGGGCAAGCTTTTAGTGAGTTTTTTCGCATTTGACAAAAATTTCAAAGGCGGCGTCGAAGTAGCGGCTGGCGATATTGACGCTGACGGCAAAGTGGAAATCATCGTCGCGCCAGAATCCGGCTACGCGCCGGTGGTGGAGATTTTCGATTTGGATGGCAATTTGAAAAAAGAATTTTTTGCCTACAATCAAGATTTTAAAAATGGAATTAATCTGGCGGTCGGCGATGTTGATAAAGACGGCATGCTGGAAATTATTACCGCCCCGCATAAAGGTCTATTTCCCAAAATTAAAATTTTTAATTGGAAGGGCGAGTTAAAAAAGAGTTTTTTGGCGTATAGTCCGCAGTTCGAGGGCGGGGTGAATATCAGCGTTGCTGATGTTGACAATAATGGTCAATTGGATATTATCACTGGCGCGGGCGTGGGCGGGGGGCCGCACGTGAAGGCGTTTAATTATGAAGTTCAACAGTTAGTCAGTTTTATGGCGTACAACGAAAAATTTACTGGCGGCGTCGAGGTGTTTGGCATTGATTGGAACAAGGATGGCAAGACAGACATTGTGACTGGCGCGGGCGCGGGCGGCGGGCCGCACGTGAAGATTTTTGATAAAAACGCGAGTTTGCTCGGCGAATTTTTCGCTTATGACGCGGGCTTTACGAAGGGGATTAATATCGTGGGGAGATAAAACCGCAAAATTTTCAATTCTCAATTTTTCCCGACGCTTCGGTCGGGATCCCGACTTTACGTCGGGACAATTTTCAAGGGATTTTCAAAAAAACTGTCTCAAAAAATCCGTATATCCGTACATAATCTGTAATCTGTATTTATATGATCGACGGCGTCAAAATCAAACAAATCAAGAAATTCAGCGATGACCGCGGTTTTTTCGCGGAGATTGTCAAGGAAGGCGAAGAAACATTTTGTCAAATTAAACAGACAAGCTACACCGAGACGTATCCGGGCGTGATCAAGGCGTTTCATTGGCATAAAAAACAATGGGATGTCTGGTTCGTGGCGCGCGGCATGGCGCAGGTGGTTTTGCATGATTTACGCGCGGAGTCAAAAACAAAAGGCGAAACGCAGGTAATTTTCGCGGGCGAAGATAGTCCAGTGGTAATTTCAATTCCCCCTGGCGTTGCCCATGGCTATCGCGTGCTTGGTAATGAAAAGGTTTGTCTGTTTTATCACACCAGCGAAGCGTATGACTCGAAAAATCCGGACGAAGAGCGGATTAGTTTTGACGACCCGAAGATTGGTTTTGATTGGACGACTAAAAATAGATAAAAGATGAGAAATAAAAGATAAAAGATAATAGATAAAAAACACAGAGAAAAGATTCAAAAATAAAATCTTTTATTTTTTATCTGTATTTATTATTTTTTATCTTTAATTTTTTATTTTTCTGGATATGACCTCGCCAGACCAAATCGTCTTCGCGCCGTATGACCGATTGCTTAAGCCAATCTTGCCGTTGATTCCGGACGGATTAAAGCCGAATCACTTGACTTTTATTCGGCTGATTTTTTCCCCGATTCTTATTGTTTTGCTTCTTGGTGAGCAGGATTTATGGGCGCTGTCGCTGTTTATCGTCTTGGCGATTACAGACATGCTCGACGGTTCTCTGGCGCGGTTACGGAATCAAATCACGGACTGGGGAAAAGTTTGGGATCCGATTGCCGATAAAATGCTGATTGGTTCAGTCGTCGTCATTCTACTGCTCGACATCAATTTGACGCTGATGGTTTTGCTTTTGGCGTTTGAATTGGCGTTCATTTTGGGCGGCGCGTTTCACCGTCTAGTGAGCGACGCAAGAATTCAAGCGAACATTTGGGGAAAAATCAAGATGAATCTGCAATGTTTTGGCGCTGGTTTTTTAATACTCGGCTCTTTCGCTGATTTGTCGCTTTTGACG
>JACRNX010000039.1 GCA_016214755.1 Candidatus Falkowiibacteriota bacterium | reverse complement strand
TTTTAATTTTCTTTTGAATTTGATTTTTGATTTTTCAATTTATTAAATTCGGCTAATTCGAATCTAGGCGCCTGCCTCGCGGTCGTGTTCCCCGCGCCAAAGCCGTAGGCTTGGCGCGGGGCAGGTGGAAAATCCTGATCCTTGACGGCTGTCAATTTATTTGATATTTTATAAGCGAACCTAAAATCCGCTTATTTTTTTAAGATACGGATTACGGATTATGTACGGATGTACGGATTACGGATTACAATTTTTATTTTTTATTTATTATCTTTCATTTTTTCCGCCAAAGGCGGATCCGCCTCTGGCGGATATTTTTACCATCCCTATGTCAACGATAAATCAATTAGTGCGAAAAGGCCGCCAAAGCAAAGGAGCGAAATCAAAATCGCCAGCTTTGCAGTCGGTTTTTAATACTTTAAGAAGGCGGCGCAAAGTATTAGCCAGCGGTTCGCCGTTCAAGCGCGGCGTGTGTTTGAAAGTTACGACCACGACGCCGAAAAAGCCGAACTCTGCTTTGCGCAAAATCGCCCGCGTCCGTTTATCCAACGGCCAAGAAGTAACCGCTTATATTCCAGGTGAAGGCCATAATTTGCAAGAACACTCGATTGTGATGATTCGCGGTGGCAGGGTGAAGGATTTGCCGGGCATTCGTTATCACATTGTCCGCGGCATTTATGACACGCAGGGGGTAGAGGGCAGGAAACAGGGCCGGTCGCTTTATGGGGCGAAGAGGCCAAAATAAATAGATTGTAGTGAGTAGGTTGTAGGTTGTTAGTTAATTTGGACGGAGCATAGATAGGCAGTTAATTGCAAACAATTTGCATCTACCCACTACCACCTACTCACTACAATCTAATAAAAAATTATGCGCGGGAAACAAGCAATAAAAAGAAAAATTAGGCCGGACTTGCGTTACGGCAACACTTTGATTTCGAAATTCATCAATTATTTGATGAGCGACGGCAAACGAACAGTCGCGGAAAGGGTGCTTTACGATAGTTTTGACGCGATTCAAAAGCAAATCGAGCAAGGAAAAATTAAAAAAGACGATTATCCTGACGCGCTTTCGGTTTTCGACCAAGCGATAAAAAACGTTTCGCCGTTAATGGAAGTGCGCGGCAAGAGAATCGGCGGTGGAAACTATCAAATTCCTTTTCCAGTGCGCGGTGAAAGAAAATATTTTTTGGCCATGCATTGGCTGATTAACGCCGCTCGCGGCAAGAAAGGCCGACCGATGGCGCAGAAATTGGCTGATGAATTTATCAGCGCCATTAATAATGAAGGCGAGGCGATCAAGAAAAAGCAGGATGTCCATCGGATGGCGGACGCTAATCGCGCTTTCGCTCATTTTGCGAGGTTCTAAGGTACAGATGTACAGATTAACATATATATGAAAAAACGAAACAGGTTGTAAGTTGTAGTGAGTAGGTTGTAGAGATTTTTTGACGTAAAAAGTAACCCTTCCGAGACAGCTCGCTTCACAATTCCAATTTTTGTCATCTCTATGAAACTACTCACTACTCCCTACCACCTACAACCCATTTCTATCATTTTTATTTATTATTTTTTATCTAAGCTTCTATGCCCCGAGAATATTCTTTGGAAAAAACAAGAAACATCGGCATTACCGCCCATATTGACGCTGGCAAGACAACGGTCAGCGAGCGGATTTTGTTTTACACCGGCAAGAAGCATAAAATCGGCGAGGTTCATGAAGGCGCGGCGGAAATGGACTGGATGGAGCAGGAGCGGGAACGCGGCATTACCATTACTTCAGCCGCGACCACTTGTTTTTGGAAGGACTGCCGCATTAATTTAATTGATACTCCAGGACATATTGATTTTACCGCCGAGGTAAAACGTTCGTTGCGCGTTTTGGACGGCGCGGTCGTGGTTTTTGACGGCGTGGCGGGCGTGGAACCGCAATCCGAGACCAATTGGCGCTACGCCGATGAATACAACGTGCCGCGCATTTGCTTTATCAACAAAATGGACAGAATGGGCGCGAATTTTTACGCTGATTTGGATTCTATCCACGAACGTTTGACAAAGGACGCGCACCCGATTCAACTGCCGATCGGCGCGGAAGCGGAATTTAAAGGAGTGATTGATTTGATTCAGCGTAAAGCGTATTTTTATGAAGACGAACTGGGCATGAAAATCACGGAAGCAGAAGTGCCGGCGGACATGCAGGAGCGCGTCGTTGAATTCCGCGGCCGATTAGTGGAGGCGATTGTCGAGCAGGATGAAAAATTAATGGACAAATATCTGGCCGGGCAGGAAATCAGCGAAGAAGAATTGAAAGCGGCTTTGCGCAAAGGGGTTGTTCAGGGAAAAATTATCCCGGTTCTGACCGGTAGCGCGCTTAAAAATAAAGGCGTGCAGAAATTATTGGACGCGGTGGTTGATTATCTGCCGTCTCCTTTGGATATTCCTTTAAAGCAGGGGACAAACGCGAATGACGCGGAAAAAATTGTCACTGTTGAAGTGAATGATAATGACCCTTTCGTCGGTTTGGCGTTTAAAATCGCCAGCGACCCTTTCGTCGGCAAATTATGTTTCGTTCGGGTTTACGCGGGCGTGCTTGGCTCGGGTTCGTACGTCGTTAACACCACCACCAGCAAAAAAGAGCGAGTCGGCCGCTTAGTCAGAATGCACGCGAACCACCGGGAAGAAGTGGAAGCGGCGTATGCCGGCGAAATCGTGGCGGTGGTTGGTTTAAAAAACACGTTTACTGGTCATACCCTTTGCGACGAGAAGCGTCAAATCATTCTCGAATCAATCAGTTTCCCTGAACCGGTTATCTCTTTGGCCATTGAACCGAAAACAAAAGTTGACCAGGAAAAAATGGGTATTGCGTTGCAGAAATTGGCGGAAGAAGACCCTACTTTTAAAATTCATACTGACGAAGAGACCCTGCAGACAATCATTTCCGGCATGGGAGAATTGCATTTGGAAATTCTCGTTGAAAGAATGAAGCGCGAGTTCAGCGTTGAAGCCAATGTCGGCAAGCCGCAGGTCGCCTATAAAGAAGCGATCAAGAAAGAAGCGGAAGCAGAAGGAAAATATATTCGCCAATCCGGCGGTCGCGGGCAATACGGCCATTGCTGGCTTAAAGTTTCGCCGCGCGAACGCGGGCAAGGGTTTGAGTTCGTGGATGAAATCAAAGGCGGGCTTATTCCTCGCGAATTTATTCCCGCCATTGAGAAGGGAGTGAAGGAAGCGACGACTAGAGGCATTTTGGCGGGATATCCAGTGGTTGACGTGGAAGTTACGTTGTTCGATGGCTCTTATCATGACGTTGATTCTTCGGAAGCGGCTTTTAAAATCGCCGGCTCTCTCGCTTTTCAGGAAGCGGCGAAGCGCGCTGACCCTGTCTTACTGGAACCGGTAATGAAAGTTGAAGTGGTGATGCCGGAACAATATCTGGGCGACGTGGTGGGAAACTTGAATTCCAAACGGGCGCAAATCACGGAAATGCGCGATCGCGGCACGGCCAAAGTCGTGACCGCTCAAGTGCCGCTGGCGGAGATGTTCGGCTATGCCACGGATTTGCGTTCGATGACGCAGGGACGCGGCAGTTATTCAATGGAATTTTCGTGGTACGCGGAAGTGCCGCATAATATTTTTGAAAAGATAGCGACTGAAAAGAAAAAATAATAATACAAGATGTACAATAATACAAGATGTACTGATTTTTACAGATATACAGATGAGAGCAGGGAAGATAAACAGGATAAACGGGATGACTTTTCAATTTTCTATTTGTAACATTCGTAGCGATGAGCTTGCCCTGAGCTTGCCTGCGGTGAGCTTGTCGAACCCGTCGAAGGGTAATTTGTAACAGTATGAATAATTCAATCTGGAAAAAGATATTAGAATTAATAAAAAAGACCGGCGACCGCTGTATCGTGGTGGATGAAACGGGCGAGGACGCTTTTGTTATTATGGGAATAAAGCAATACGAAGAACTGCGAGCTAATCAGTCGGCGGAGCGAGATTTGACAGAAGAAGAATTATTAGATAGAATTAATCGTGATGTTACCGGTAGCGTTGAAAGTCAAGTTTTTAGCGATATTTCGTCCGAAGCGGAGGAAGATGACGACGAAGATTATTACATTGAGCCGGTTTAACGCTCTAATAACCTAAATTTAAATAATTAATTTTACGACGGCTGGAATAAAACCCTAAAATTTTGGGGGTCGTCAACAAGGAGAAGTAAAACCATGACAGAGTTATTCGCGAGAACAAAACCCCATTTAAACGTGGGTACTATCGGTCACGTTGACCACGGCAAAACGACTTTAACCGCCGCGATTTTGAAGTGCATTCTCGTTAAAGGCGGCAAGGCGCAAGAAAAAACAGTTGATCAAATTGATTCCGCGCCTGAAGAAAAGGCCAGAGGCATTACCATCAACACCGCGCACGTCGAGTATGAAACGGAAAAAAGGCATTACGCGCACGTTGACTGCCCAGGTCACGCTGATTACGTGAAAAACATGATTACCGGCGCCGCTCAAATGGACGGAGCGGTTTTGGTGGTGGCGGCGACAGACGGGCCAATGCCCCAAACCAGAGAACACATTTTGTTAGCTCGCCAAGTGGGCGTGCCTTCCATTGTCGTCTTTTTAAATAAAGTTGATTTAGTGGAAGAAAAAGAATTGATTGATTTGGTGGAAGAAGAGGTCCGCGAGCTATTAAAGAAATACGAATTCCCTGGCGATCAAACTCCAATAATCCGCGGGTCAGCTCTTAAGGCGTTGGAAAATCCATCTGATCCAGAAGCGTCAAAATGTATCTTCGAATTGCTGAACGCTTTGGACACGTTTATTCCAGAACCAGTTCGAGAAACAGCCAAGCCGTTTTTGATGTCAATTGAAGATGTCTTTTCAATTGAAGGCCGCGGCACGGTGGTAACCGGCAGAATTGAAAGAGGAATCGTTAAATTGAATGAAGAAGTGGAAATTATCGGTTTGCGCGAAACCCAAAAGACAGTGGTCACGGGCATTGAAATGTTTAATAAAACGCTTGATGAAGGCCGAGCCGGCGACAACGCTGGTTTGCTTTTGCGCGGCATCCGCAAAGAAGACGTGGAGCGCGGCCAGGTGCTGGCCAAGCCGGGCACCGTAACCCCGCACACCGAGTTTAGCGGCGAGGTTTATATTTTAACCAAAGATGAAGGCGGCCGACACAAGCCATTTTTCAAGGGTTACAAACCGCAGTTTTATATCCGCACTACCGACGTGACGGGCGAAGTGGAATTGCCGGAAGGAACGGAAATGGTAATGCCGGGCGACACGATTACTTTCAAGATTAAATTGATTACGCCGGTCGCGCTTGAAGAACAACAGCGCTTCGCCATCCGCGAAGGCGGCAAAACAATCGGCGCGGGCGTTGTCACTAAGATCATTAAATAAAAAGGGTATTAGCCCTGATAATAAAACAGCCATGCCGACAGTCAAATCAGACAAAGAACAAACAAATCCGGAAGCCGTTCAGCGCGTGCGAATAAAAATTAAAGCGTTTGACCACAAGATTATTGACCAGACCACGCGCACGATTATTGACGCGGGCGAACGTACGGGCGCGCTCATCAAAGGGCCGATTCCATTGCCAGTGGAAAAGAAAAAATTCACTGTCAATCGTTCAACTTTTGTCCATAAAGACGCGCGCGATCAGTATGAGATGCGTATTCATAAACGTTTGATTGACCTTTTGAACCCAAGTTCAAAGACGATTGACGCCTTGATGAGCTTGAATTTGCCGGCTGGCGTTGATATTGAAATCAAAATGTAGGGAAAGAAAGTAGAAAATAGAATCTAGAATCTAGAAAATAGAATCTAGAATTTTAAAATCCACCCTCTAACATACTTCTATTTTCTACTTTCTATTTTCTAGATTCTAATTTATGGTTGACAAGGTTTTTAAAATATTATAGTATCTTGTTAGGAAATTCATCGCCAATTTTTGTAACCGCGAACAGCGAAGTGCTTAAAGGGGAGATGGATTTTAAGGAAAAAACAATTATCGCAAAGTTATCAGTTAATCACGACTTAAAAATATCCCAAAAACTGGGCGATTAAGTCCAGTTTTTGATTATTGAGATAGTTTTGTAACCATCTCATTATGAAATTCCTAATTGGCAGGAAGCAAGAAATGACGCAGAAATTTTCGGATGACGGAACATTCACGCCGATGACAAGAATCGCGGCGCTGTCTTGCGTTGTCGTTCAAAAGAAGGACTACGGCCAAGGCAAGCAAGCGGTGCAAATCGGCGGCGAGGAAATAAAAAGCGGAAGATTAAATCAGGCGTTAAAAGGATTTTTCAAGAAAATTTTTAATAAAGACATCGGCTATAAGCAGTTGAAAGAATTCCGTTTAGACGATGATCCGATGTTCGCGAAAATAGAAGTGGGAATGGGCATTGACGCTTCGATATTTAAAGTCGGCGATAAAGTGGATGTTCAGGGCATATCGAAAGGACGGGGTTTTCAAGGCGTAGTCAAACGGCATAAATTCGCTGGCGGAAAAGCGAGCCATGGTCACAAGGATCAGCTGCGCATGCCGGGCTCCATCGCCGCCAAAGGTTTTCAACGCGTGCCCAAAGGCACGCGGATGGGCGGGCACATGGGAGACGAGACCGTCACGATAAAGAATTTGGAAATCGTCGGCATTGATGAAGAAAAAAACGAGCTTTGGGTGAAAGGCGCGGTGCCGGGGTTTCGAGGCGCGCTGATTTATATCCAGGGAGAAGGAGAATTTACGCCGAAAAATGCCGTGGCAAAGAACGCGGATCAAGAACCAGAAATAAAAACAGAGACAGCATTGGGAACCGAGACAAATCTAGTTGACGAAGCGAATAAGACAGAATAGGACAAAATAAGACAGAATAAGACAGAATAAAGCAAATCAAATCTAAAAGACAGTTTGTTTTGAGAACATATGGTTAAGGCGAAGTTGTATAATGTTAAAGGCGAGGAAAAAGGAGAGATTAAATTAGATCCTGCTATTTTTGAAGCGCCAATAAAAGAATCGGTTGTCCACCAAGTGCTGGTCGCGATCATGGCCAATAGGCGAGTCCCGATCGCTCACACGAAAACGCGCGGTGAAATCCGCGGCGGCGGCAGAAAGCCGTGGCGCCAGAAAGGCACGGGTCGGGCGAGGCATGGTTCCATCCGTTCGCCGCTTTGGCGCGGCGGCGGAGTTACCTTTGGCCCGCGCGCTGACCGCAACTTCGCGAAAAAAGTGAACAAGAAAATGCGGCGCAAAGCGCTGTTTATGGTTTTGTCGGATAAAGCGCGGGAAAATCAGATTAGCGCGATTGAGAAACTCGAATTAGCTGGCGCGAAGACCAGGGACTTAGTTGGCTTGTTGAAACAAATGTCGCTCTTGAAAAGCACGTTGATTGTTCTCGCGAAAATGGATAAAAAGATAGCGAAGGCGGCGAATAATTTGCCGAAAGTTGAAATGATTAGCGCTAATAGTTTAAATGTGTACGATGTGTTAAAGTTTAATAATATTTTATTTGAAGAGAAAGCGTTATCAACAGTAAAGAGCGTCTATTTGAAAAAATCGAAAAAGATGGGGACATCTGTCGAGCTGTCCGCTGTCTAAAAAACCGAAAATATGAGCTTATTGAAAAAAATTTTTGGAAAAAGCAAGCCCGCGGCAAAGATAGGGACAACCCCCGCTGTTAGCGGGGTAAACCTTGAGTCGTCCGTTGCGTCATCTGCCGCAAAAGCGGCAAAAGCAGGGACAGCTTATGAGCTGTCCGCCGGCAAAGCGGCTGAAAAACCGGTTAAAAAGACGGCGGCGCTAGTTGAACCGAAAAGCAAAGAAGCGATTCATTCGTCTGGCCCAACAAAAAAAGTAGAGGCGCGGCCAGATCCGGATATTTTGAATTGGCTTTCCAAACCATTGATTTCCGAGAAGGCGACTGATTTAACCCAATTTAATCAATATTGTTTTATTGTTCCTAAAACCGCCAATAAATCAGAGGTGGCCAAGAAAATCGCTAATCTATACGGAGTAAAGCCGCTGGCCGTGAATTTTATCCGCGCGGCCGGCAAAAAGGTGCGCCATGGTCGGCGTTTCGGCTGGAAGAAGGATTCAAAAAAAGCGATCGTTATCTTAGCCCCAGGCGATAAAATAGAATTATACGAGGGAGTTTGATAGAATTTGCAATTTGGAGTAATTTTTTGAAAATTCTAAATCCGAATATCTACTGACTTTCCGCACTTAGGTTAATACTCCAGCTTTCCGTAAACAGCTTTTTAATAATCTTTTGTCTGCCTTGATTCTTCTAAATGATCCACGGACTAGCCGTTTAAGATGTTTCAATCCTTTCGGCGGCACGTTA